>CANRJL010000001.1 GCA_947630935.1 uncultured Bacilli bacterium
AAAATATAGAAAGTAAGTTTAATGAATACTTAAAATATGGTGGTCTTCCAGCAATAACACTAATTAAAGATAATAATGATTTAGTATTATCATATTTAAGCGATATATATAATTCAATTGTAAAAAAAGATATAATAGATAGAAATAATATAAAAGATACTGCATTACTTGATAATATAATAAAGTATTTATCTTATAATATTGGCAGCAGTGTTTCTTCAACTAAAATAAGTGATTATCTAAATAGTAATAAGATAATAGAAAAGTCTAACCATCAAACTATAGATAATTATTTAAATATGTTAGAAAAATCATTTATAATGTATAAAGCAGATAGAACGGATATTAAGAGTAAATCATTACTAAAAACACTTGGTAAATATTATATATCAGATATAGGAATAAGAAATATTATATTAGGTTTTAGAAACATTAATGAGGGACATTTACTTGAAAATGTTGTATATTTAGAGCTTTTAAGAAGAGGATGTAGAGTTAATATCGGTAAATCAAATGAATATGAGGTAAATTTTGTAGCCGAAAATCCTAATGACATAAAGTACTATCAGGTAACAAAGTCTATAGCAAGCGATGAAGTAAGAAATAGAGAACTTAGAAGCTTGGAAAGTATAGATGATAATTATGAAAAGATAATATTAACTATGGATAGAACAATAAATAATGATTTTAATGGTATAAAAGTTAAAAATATAATAGATTGGTTATTGGAGGAATAAGATAATAATTCGCGTTCGATATAGTTTTTTGTTTTTCGGTTTCAAATTTACAATATATAAGAATATTTTATTTGGCATATCCAAAAAAACTTTTACGTAGAAAAAGTATTAGAAAGTAATCAGTAACTAAAAGAATATTTATATAAATAAATTGACATAAAATTTTAAAAGCAAGAAAAAATAATAACAGGGAAACATATAATCGTTTCCTTGTTTTGCTTATAAAATAATGATAAAATATATTAATTCAGTGAGGAGGAAAATTATGTTCGATTTAGTAACAAAATATAAACCTAATGGTGACCAACCAAAAGCAATTCAAGAACTTGTTTCTGGCATTAAAAGTGGGAAAAAAGAACAGGTTTTACTAGGGGCAACTGGTACTGGTAAGACTTTTACAATTGCAAATATCATTAAAGAAGTTAATCGCCCTACTCTAGTTTTAGCTCATAATAAAACACTTGCAGGACAACTTTATGCAGAGTTTAAAGAATTGTTTCCTAATAATCATGTGGAATATTTTGTATCATATTACGATTATTTTCAACCAGAAGCGTATGTGCCATCAACTGATACTTATATTGAAAAAGACTCTTCTATAAATGATGAAATTGATGAATTAAGACATGCGGCAACATCTTCTTTGATTAATTATCGGGATACAATTGTTGTAGCCTCAGTTTCTTGTATATATGGAATTGGGGAAAAGGAAGAATATATTAATGGAACTTTAACTCTAAGTGTTGGGCAAATTGTTAAAAGAAATGCTATTATAAATAAATTAGTTGAGATGACTTATGAACGAAATGATATTGATTTTCACCGAGGAACTTTTAGAAGTCGCGGTGATACAATTGATATTGTGCCAGTTAATGAGCATACTAAAGGAATTAAAATTGAACTTTTTGGCGATGAAATTGAACGAATATGTCAATTTGACCCAGTAACTGGTGTTATTTTAAAAAGTATGAAAAATGTTACAATTTTCCCGGCAAGTCATTTCGTAACTAGTGAGGAAAAATTACATGAAGCAATTAAGAGAATTGAAGAAGAATTAAAAGAAAGACTTGCAGAATTAAAAGAAGAAAATAAATTAATTGAAGAACAACGATTACGTGAAAGAACTAATTATGATATTGAAATGTTAAAAGAAACTGGCTTTTGTAGTGGAGTTGAAAATTATTCTAGACATTTAGCTCTTAGGGGACCTGGTGAAACCCCTACTTGTTTGATTGATTTTTTTCCTGATGATTTTTTATTGGTCGTTGATGAAAGTCATGTTACCCTACCCCAAGTCCGAGGTATGTATAATGGGGATAGGATGCGAAAGCAAACTTTAGTTGATTATGGTTTTAGATTACCAAGTGCCCTAGATAATCGGCCTTTAAAATTTGAAGAATTTGAAAAGAAAATAAATCAAGCAATTTATGTTTCAGCAACACCTGGTTCTTATGAACTTGCTAAAACTAATAATACTTTTGTTGAACAAATAATAAGACCTACTGGTTTGTTAGACCCTTTGATTGATGTGCGGAAAACAGAAGGTCAAGTGGATGATATAATTGAAGAGATAAGACTTCGTAAAGCTAAAAATGAACGAGTTTTAATAACTACTTTAACTATTCGAATGAGTGAAGAATTAACAAATTATTTAAAAGAAATGAATATTAAAGTAGCTTATTTACATAATGAAATTAAAACTTTAGAACGATTGAAAATTATTCATGATTTACGAGTTGGAATATATGATGTGGTAGTAGGAATAAATCTTTTAAGAGAAGGTATTGATATTCCCGAAGTAAGCTTAATTTGTATTTTAGATGCTGATAAACAAGGCTTTTTAAGAAGTAGTCGCAGTTTAATTCAAACTATAGGACGGTGTGCTAGAAATAGTAATGGTAAAGTTATAATGTATGCTGATACTTATAGTGAAGCAATGCAAGAAGCTATTAATGAAACAAAGCGAAGAAGAGAGATTCAAGAAAAATATAATCAAGAACATCATATTATTCCTCAAACAATTATTAAAGATATTAAAGAAGTAGTTTCTAATGAAATTAAAGAAAGTAGTCAAAAGAAAAAAATAACTAAAAAAGAAAAAGAAAGAATGATTAGTGAAATTGAAACAGAAATGAAGATAGCAGCGAAGAATTTAGATTTTGAACGGGCGATGGAACTAAGAGATATTCTTTTTGAAATGAAAAGTGATTCCTAACTATTAGGAATTTTTTTCATAATGAAAGTTTTTTAACATATATTTTATTATGAAAGAGGAAAAAAGATGAAGATTACTGATGAATTAATTCATAAAACTAGTTATTTAAAACATGGTGATTGTTTTTTGAAAAAGATTGATTATAATGCCTTATATTTCTTTTTAAATTCTGAGCTTTTAGGACACTTTCACCCAAATGATGCTTATGATATGACTATTCATAGTACTTTAAATGGTTTTGAAATTATTAATTTAATAACTAACAAAGAATATCTTTTAACTTTAAAAAATTACTTGTTACTACTGCAAGATAAAAATGAAGAAAAAATATATGGGCAAATTACCGCTTTAGATAATAAATGGCAAAATATAGTAAGAAGTTACTTTATTAAATCTTATGTTGATTGTATTTTTACTATTGAAAATAGAGATTCGCAAGTGTCTTATTATTTATATAAGGTAGACGCTAGTAAAATTATTTATGGTGGTAGTTATACACCCCTTTATTTAAAGATTAAAGATAATTTATATTTTGAATATAAAAATATGGGAGCTTTAAAAAATAATGCTTCTTCTTTTAAAACAAATAAGGTTTTTATTAACCCAAATGATAATTTTTATGAAAAGTTATTTCAAAGTTTAGAAGAACAATTAGTTAAAGATTCTTGGCAAAGAAAAAGAAAGTTAAAATTTTAACTTTCCTTTTCGACAATAAATTTTAATTGATAAGGAACAAAATTTTCACCTTGTTCATCATTATATAAACGAAATTCATATATTTTTTCAGCAGCAGTTAAACTGTTTGTATCTAATAAATAATAAGTATATTCATTATCGGCATAATTAGTTTTTTCGGATATGTATTGAACTTCAGCCATTGCAATTTTTAAATGGTCAGTGGCAATTGTTTGGGGTATTCCTATATAAAGTTTATAATTTTCGTGCCGATAAGTTGTATTTTGTAAAACTAAATGATATTTAGGTAATTTTTGAGCCATTTCATCAGATATAGCATATAAGATTTTGGAATATACTTTATCTTCAACTACTTCAATTAAACTATTTTCAGTATAATAAGCAGCTGTTTGTTTAATATCTGGAAAATCCCATAAATAATAAGTTATGCCAACAAAGAAAAGCCAAAAACAAATTTCAATTATTTTACGACGTTTTAATTCTTTTAGATAACGCATATATTGTTCCCCCTTTTGCTAGTTGTATTATAACACAGAAGGACGTTTTTGTCAAATTAATGTAAAATGGTTATTTTTTCTTTTTCTTTTTTGGCTCTTTTAGTTTAGGAATATCTTCTATTTTTTTATTTTTTTTATTTTTACCTACTTCAATAATAACTGAAGTTTTCTTTAAAGGGTCTTCTTCATTTTCACTTCTTTTTATGCCATATTTAGAATTTAGTTTTTCTTCTATTTCTTTTTTCTTTTTAGCATTTTCTTCTTTTTTCTGTTCTTCTTTTAAAACAATATCAGCAATATCTTTTTGAGCACTTTGTAATCTTATTAATTTTAAGATATCAAAAAGAATGATTAAAAAGGCTGGGATTACAACAAGAATTAACCAACCCCATCTCGTTGTTAGAATTGATTGAAGTCTTCCTAATTGGGGAATTTTAAAGATTACTTTACCAATAATGTTTTCAAATCTTACTGTAGCACTGTCAGGGACTTCATTATTATCCCCTTTTGTTTGGAATTGATAACCATTCTCATCGTTTGTTATGGAGTAAACACGATGGGTTATCGTAAACCCTTTGGAAATGGTAGATGTTGAAATAAATGTAATAACATCACCAACTTTAATATCTTCAGGTTTTTTAACTTTGACATTAACTATTACATCATAAATGTTTAGATTTGGCTCCATACTTGGTGAAATAATTGTATATAAACCAAAAGATGCTTTATAATCAGGGTTTTTATTTGCATAAACTTTAGTAGCAATAAAATAGTAAAGAAGAACTATTGCCACTAGAATTAATAAGATAAAAATAGTCCAAGATATAACAGTTGTAACAAAATGGACTTTATGTTTAATTGAGCTGTATTTTTCTTGTTTCTTCATGTTTATACCCTTTCTATTCTATACTATATTATTATAATAAAATCATTGAAAAAATTCAATAAATAGAATTCATAAAATAATGCATTCACTAGTTTTTGACAATTTATTTTAAAGTTGGATAACCTGTTTCTTGGTCAATAACCCAATCACTTAAGGCTAAATTAAAGTAATTGCTATTATATTTATGGTTTATTAAGTCATTATTAATATTTGGCAAGTTGATATCTTGGCGGCCTTTTGTTAATTTGTATATTAAACCATTGGTGTTTGTGGGGTCTGTTATTTTCATATAAGTTTCACTTAAGGCTTGGGCACTTGTATTATTACTTCCCGATGCACCACCACTTTTATAGTAGGTATCTTTAACATCACCATTATATAAGTAGCCAATTTGATATCTAGTACTTCCGCCTAGAACATCTCCCGAGTTATAGGTATTATAAATCTGCTTATGAACATCGTTATTCCAAGTAACGGTATTAGCAATGCCGCCAACATAATTATGCGAAGTATTATCTTTGATAGTACCTGCATTATAACTATTTAAGATATGGCCACCACCTTGCACTAAACCAATTAAACCAGCTACTGAACCATTGTAAGCGACAGTTCCGGTATAGGTTACGCTTCCTTTATTATAACTATTTACTATAAAGGTTGTTCCATAATTAGCAGCAACTAAACCACCTAAAGATATGATGCCTGTATCAGTTCCTTTACCATTAGTTGATATTTCACCAGCATTATACGAATTATTTATATAGCAATTACCATTACTTAAAGCAAGAATACCAGCATTAGTAATAATTGAGTTTTGAACAGTACCTTCATTATAACTATCACTAACGAATAAATGCGAATCATTACCAATCGCACCAACTATGCCACCACCATGATTGCCGCCTTGTAATGTACCATGATTAGAACAATTTTCTAGTCGAACATTATCACCTTTTAAATTAATGTTGTCGTTACCAACACTGCCAATAATACCACCAACAGAATAACCACTGCCATAACTAGTTACATTAACATAATTGTGAACATTTGCTAATTCAACATTAGAGGCATAGCTAACTAGTCCCCCAATATTGGCAGTTTCATCAGTATAGGTATTACCTGTAATAGTTAAATTTTTAATACTTCCTCCAACTACAAAACCAAATAAGCTGGCAACTGTTCGTTCTGGTTTGCCATTATTGCTATGAATATGGATATAGAGATTTTCTAAAGTATGGTTATTGCCATTAAGACTCCCCAGAAAATAATGTTCAAAATTGCCAATTGGAGGAAAACCGGTACCATTTTGATTAGTTAATTCTGTGATTAGAGGTTCAACATCATTCACGTTGTTAAGATTACCAAAGTCTAAACGCTCGCTGTTACGGTAACTTTGGGAATCGGTAAAATCTAAATTACTATCTAAAATAAAGGTTTCATTTTGGAAATTTGCCCCACTATTTACTGAATTACTTAAGGTTACTAAATCTTCAACTCTTTGAATGTATTTTGATTTTATTTCTAAATCAGCTGTTATATTATCAACTATTAAAGTATCATTTTCATAACGATAATTTACTTCTTGACCAGCAATAAATGGTTTAGCGCCAATTGGATATGGTTTTTGGAGCTCCATTGCAAATGAATCATTATCAATTACTTCTTGTGGGTAAATACTAGTATCACTATCAAAGGCTGTATAAGTTACTTTATGCATTACCCGAAAATCAAAATTTAAGTCAACAAAATAATCTAGCTTATCCTTATTATAGCCATTTTCTTTATATTTAATAATGAAATAAATTTCTTTTTGCATGCCTAAATTACATTTTAATTGGTCATCACATAATTTATCTTTTAGGGTATAATTTACAATTTCATATTCTAAATTGTCGGCTAAGCCAGTAATATCATAGATTCCCATCGGAAGATTACCAAAGTTAGTAATTTCGATTTTATATTTTATTTGGGAATTCTCATTTGGTAAATAAACTGATGTCTTAACTTTTTTAACATTATATTCTTCCCAATTAGATATTGCTTCGTTTTGGTTAAAACTACTATCAGTTGCTACTGAAATATCAGTGACTCTAATGTCAGCTTGTGCTCTTACAGTTAAAGTAACATCATCCACTAAAAGATTTTGACTAAAAGTTGCCCACCCAAGAGAAAGAAAGAAAACCATTATAGCTAAAATAAAGAAAATAAGAGAAAAAAGAGGTTTTTCATTACCTATTTTACTTTTTTTCATTAATATTTGGCCTTTCTATATCACTTGCTTTTAATTGCAACAAATAAATATCATCATTGTTTTTTAAATAAAAATAGCATTTTTGATGTTTGGTAACATTGTAATACATAATAGGTATTTTTAAATTATCCCGAACATCTAGTAATTCCGTAAATTCAGTTATTTTAAAGATATGATATTTATTAAAGTCTATTTTAGTCTTTGTTTCAACAATTAATCTATCATAAGTTTTTAATATATTATTTAAATATTTATCATAAGCTGTTTTAGGTTTGAAGAAAATAGTTGTTAATTTAAGAAGATTAACTAAAGCCAGAATAGCTATAATAAACGTTATAATTTCAAAAGAAAAAGTTAGAGGGTTAAATTGCCATTCTTCGGGAAGCGATAATTCATTACTTTTATTTAATGTTTCATCATCAAATTTAATTTGCACAGCACTTTCGGATAAAGGTATAGTTACTCCACTGGTACTTGTATCTTGAAAATTCAAATGATATTTTTGACCATTTTTATTAACTTTTAAATATACTTTTAAGTAGCTTTCTTCATTCACACCATAATTGGTTTTAAAATTATTAACTAAACTATTATAGTAATCATAATCAATAGCAATACTTTCAGTTATAGTAAAATCTTTTTGATTTTGCATCGATAACAAAGAAGATGTAAAAAGAGGATATTCTTTTTCAAAATAACTAGCTTTTGTTTGGGGATTGGCGATGATTAATTTACCAATTATTTGATAATCAAAATCAAGAGATAAAGGTTTAGTTATATTAAATTGATAATTAAAATCAAATTTTATTTCATCTATTAAGTTGGCAACATACATCATATTTTTTTCTAAATATTCTTTTTCGTAGAAATCATTGGGTTTTAAATATACTTTGTAATCAACAGTTTGATTATCAGTATATTTAAGTGGTTCTGTATTTTTTATTGTAAAAGAGTTGATGGCTAAATAAAAGCAAGTTAAAAGAAAGACAATAAAGATTATGAATAAAAATGCTACTCTAATTGGATAACTAATATAAATAGGTTTTTTATTTTCTTTTTTTAAGGGTGTTGTTTTGTTTATAGTTTGTTTGGTATTCTTACGCCCTGTTGCATTGTGTTTTTTAACCATATTAACCACCTTTATTTTTCTTTTATTTTTCATTTAGCCAAACTGTTGGTAACCCAATATAGGGAATTTTAATATTAACTACACCAATAAACATATCTTTAGTAACAGGATAGCCATCTAAATCATCATTGGCATCTCCTTTAGTATATAAATAATATTCATTAGCATATTTTAATTTTTCAACTAAACGGTGAACTACAATAATATTATTATATTTGAAAGCTATTACTTGACCAATAGCAACTTCATCTAAATTTTGTTTTTTTTCAACAATTACCACATCACCTTTGTGGATATTAGGACTCATACTAGCACTAGCAATAGCTAGAGCATAGTATTTAAAATAACCAGATGTAATATATACTAAAAATATGGTAATAATTATGGGAATTATTAAAGTTCCTATTTTCTTTTTATGATATTCACGTAAGATTTCTTCATCTTTTTCTTTTTGATAAAAAAGATATATTTTACGAAGTAAGAAAAATGGAACAAACAGCCAAACTATTGAATATATGTATTGATTTGGGTTAGGAATAAATGGCAGTAAATACATAAATAATTCAATTATTAGCCGAATATATATTACAGGTTTATAACCTGTTTTATAACTTATATAACTATATGCAATATTAGCACTTATAGTTGGTAAAACAGTTATAGCAATATAGATGAATTTATCATAAATTGGATAATTCATATTTCTTAAAAGAGATGTTGATAAATCTAAAAATATAAATAAAATGGTTGTGATTATTCTTAATAATTTTTTATCAGCAGTTTTTAAAAGCATTTGATAACGAATTATTTCTTTTAAGAAAACAATTATAATAAGGGGAATAATAATATTTGTCATACTTTTTAAAGTATAATAATTTTCAACTTTGGCAAAACCAAAAAAAATCCCCGAAAGATAATATATTAGAAAAAAGATGATTATAAATATTGATTCTTCCATTATTATATCTTTGGTATACCGGTGATTATCTTTTTCAAGGCCTAAAAACAGATGAAAACTAGCAAGCATGAGCAGAAGAAATATAATCATTTTCGTACTATCTAATATACTTGAAACAAAACTATTTAATATTAAGATAATGAAGATGATTATTTCATATATTAATAAATTCCTATAACCTTTTTTCATTCTTCCTCCTAAATAGTTTTGTGAAAATATATTAAAGAATACGCTTTAATATATTATGGTTTTTAATTGGCATCTGATGAACTATATGTTAATGTTATGTCGCCAAAGGTAACATCGAAATCACCGTCGATTGGTGATGAATCGGAATATTCTAAAATTACTTTAACTTCTTTGCTTGTTTTAGTTGAAATTGATTTAGTAGTAATATTTTCTTTATTTTGAGTATATTCATCTTGGTCCACTATTACTTTTATTGAAACATCAGAACAAGCTGTGTTAGCTAATTCGGCATCGGCTGGACTATCACCAGCTGTTGGAGTACATTGAGGTTTTTCTTGCGCAAATGATACTTTTTTTAAGTAAGCATCAAGTTCGCCATTATTATATACATAAAAACTATAGGTTGCAGTTTGTTTGCCTTTGCCTTTAGTGAAAGTAGCATTTAAGTTACTAATTGTTGTTGACATTAAATTAGCATCTGTAGCTGAAAATCCATCTTCTTCTGGTGGAACAAGTGTTGGTTTGACAGAGCCAGTACTGGCTTCTTCAGATTCGGTCGAAAATTTGACATCAAATTTACTTCTGTCTCCTTTAACATTGGCACTGGAAGAAATTGTTAAGTTTTGAGAATATGAAGCGAAACCTAGTGATACACCAAGAACTGCAATAATTAAAGCAATAATAGCAATTATTTTGGAACTACGGTCTTTTTCCATTTTTTCACCTCCTATTCTTTACATTCTCATTATAAATAGTTTTTTTACTATTCATAAATGGCGGTGAATATCTTGTAAAGTATCATTAGTTGTGATATATCTTTTGCTATCTTACAATTTATTCTTATATAAATTATATATATTTATTAATAATTTAGCAAGATATTTTTAATGCTTTATGTTCAAAATGTTAACCAAAATGGCAATTAAAAAACCTATAAAATATTTTTTTTATTTTATAGGTTTATTACATTAGCCAACTAATCTTTTAGTGATTTATCTTCACCAATAGCAATTGCTGCACTGTATTTTTTACCTTGTTGTTTGTTTTGGTCTTGTAAAGTATCTTTGAAAGTGTATATAACATCATAACTATAAACGGTATGAGCTGGTATCATAATCTCTGGGAATAAGACGCCATCTTCGATTGGCGATGGACTTTCGCCTTTATCCAGAGCTCTATCTTTTTTGATAACGTATACTAAATCGGACGGTGGGTCAAATTCATTAGTTACACTTTCAAAATTGATACTATAGAATATCGCTCGGTCAGTTGAATTGTTTATAGTGAAGGTTTGAGTTCCTGTCCAATTCGGCATGATTCCGGTTTCATTAATGCCTTTAACGTAATTTATTAAAAAGACGCCATCATCACCACAATTAAAGTCACAGTTACCATCATGGTCATTATCAACAAATTTATCTGGTTTACCATCACCATTGGTATCACAGTTTAAATCACAATGGTCATCGTTATCGATATCACAGTTTAAATCGCAGTGGGAATCACCATCTAAGAAGCAATTCCAATCACATTTACCATCTTTATCTTTATCGACATTTTTATCTGGTTTACTATCACCATCGGTATCACAGTTTAAGTCACACTGGTCATCCCAATCGGTATCACAATCAATATCACATAAACCATCTTTATCTTTGTCTAAGTTTTTATCTGGGATATCATCATCATCAGTGTCACAGTTGGTATCGCAACGACCATCGCCATTATTATCACAGTTTAGGTCACATTTACCATCTTTGTCAGTATCACAATTGGTATCACATTTACCATCATTGTTATTATCACAGTTTAGGTCGCATTTGCCGTCACCATCTTTATCGACATTGGTATCAGGTTTATCATCATTATCAGTATCACAGTTAGTGTTACATTTATCGCTACCCTCATTATAGCAATTTAAGTCACACTTACCATCGCCATCTTTATCAACGTTTTTATCTGGCTTATCATCGCCGTTGGTATCACAGTTAGTGTTACATTTATCGCTACCCTCATTGTAACAATTTAAGTCACACTTACCATCACCATTTTTATCGACATTTTTATCTGGCTTGTCATCATCGTTGGTATCACAGTTTAAATCACATTTGCCATCATTGTTGGTGTCACAATTTAAATCGCATTTGCCGTCACCGTTTTTATCGACATTGGTATCAGGTTTGTCATCATTATTGGTATCGCAGTTTAATTCGCACTTACCATCATTGTTGGTATCACAATTTAAGTCACATTTACCATCGTTGTTATTATCACAATTTAGGTCACATTTATCGTCGTTATTGGTATCACAATTTAAGTCACACTTGCCGTCGCCGTTTTTATCAACATTGGTATCAGGTATTTTATTGTTGTCAGTATCACAGTTAAGGTCACATTTGCCATCATTGTTGGTGTCACAGTTTAAGTCACACTTACCATCATCATTTTTATCAACATTAGTATCTGGTTCTCCATCGCCATTATTATCACAATTTTTATCGCAAGTGCCATCATTATTGATATCGCAATTTAAGTCACACTTACCATCTTTATTGGTGTCACAGTTTAAATCACACTTACCATCGCCATTCGTATCGCAATTTAAGTCACATTTACCGTCATTGTTGGTATCGCAATTAGTATCGCATTTACCATCGTTATCGGTATCACAGTTTAAATCACAAATACCATCACCGTTTTTATCAACATTAGTATCTGGTTCTCCATCAGCATTGGAGTCACAGTTGGTATCACATTTGCCGTCACCATCAATATCACAGTTGTAGTTACATGTTTTATCATCACAATTATAATCGCATTTACCATCGCCATTACTATCACAATATTTGTTACATAAACCATCACCAGTGGTATCACAATTTAAATCACAGAAGCCATCTTTATTATTATCTAAATTTTTATCAGGAATATTATCATTATTGGTGTCACAATTTAATTCGCATTTGCCATCATTGTTGGTATCACAGTTTAAATCACAAACACCATCATTATCTTTGTCAACATTTAAATCAGGAATACCATCGTTATTCGTGTCACAATTTTTATCACATTTATCATCATTATTGATATCACAGTTTAAATCGCAAGTACCATCATTATTGGTATCACAATTATAATCACATTTACCATCATTATTGGTATCGCAGTTTACATCGCATTTGCCGTCGCCAGTAATGTCAACATTAGTATCTGGTAGGCCATCACCATTGGTGTCACAGTTTAGGTCACACTTACCATCGTTGTTGGTATCGCAATTTAAGTCACATTTACCGTCACCATTGGTATCGCAATTTAAGTCACACTTATCATCATTATCTTTGTCAATGTTTAAATCAGGAGTGCCATCATTATTCGTGTCACAATTTAGGTCACATTTACCATCACCGTCTTTATCAATGTTTAAATCAGGTTCATCATCACCATTGGTGTCACAATTTAATTCACATTTGCCATCACCATTGGTATCGCAGTTTAAATCGCAAATGCCATCATCATTTTTATCGACGTTTTTATCTGGCTTATCATCATTGTTGGTATCACAGTTAGTATCGCAGGTACCATCACCGTTGATGTCACAGTTTAAGTCACAAGTACCATCGCCATCAGTATCAACATTAGTATCTGGTTTATCATCATTATTGGTATCGATATTTTTATCAGGAATATCATCATTATTAGTATCACAATTTAATTCACATTTGCCGTCATTGTTGGTATCACAGTTTAAATCACACTTACCATCGCCGTTTTTATCAACGTTTTTATCTGGCTTGTCATCATTGTTGGTATCACAATTTAATTCACATTTGCCATCACCATTGGTATCACAATTTAGGTCACACTTACCATCACCATCTTTATCGATGTTACTATCAGGAATATTATCACCATTGGTATCGCAGTTTAAATCGCAATAATAATCACCATTGGTATCACAGTTTAGGTCACACTTACCATCGCCATCAAGGTCAACATTTAAATCAGGTTTTTGGTCATTGTTTTTATCGATATTTTGGTCAGCTAAACCATCGTTATTAGTATCACAGTTTATATCACATTTGCCGTCACCATCAGTATCAATATTTAGGTCTGGTTTGCCATCACCATCGACATCGATGTTGATATCTGGAAAACCATCGTTATTAGTATCACAGTTTAAGTCACATTTACCATCACCGTTTTTATCTTGATTCATTAAATTTTCATTTGGTTTGCCATCACCAGTAGTATCAATATTAATATCTGGTTTACCATCTCTGTCAATATCAATATTAATATCTGGTTTGCCATCACCATCGACATCAATGTTTAAGTCTGCTTGGCCATCACCATCAATATCAATATTAATATCTGGGCGATTATCTTTATCAATATCACAGTTTAAATCACACTTACCATCATTATCAGTATCTTGATTAATCATATTTTTGTCAGCGATGCCATCGCCATTAGAATCAACATTAAATACTGCAGAATGAATTTGACCATAACTTATATTAACATCTGGCAATTTATCATCATTAGTGTCAATATCATAGTCAGCTTTACCATCATTATTATAATCACAGTTTAAATCACAGATGCCGTCACCATTTAAATCTTGATTTAAGGTATTACGACTGGAATGAAAAATCTTAATATAGCTATAAGTAGAACCTACTATTCCTAAAAACATAATTAAAAATAACAGAATAATAATTATTATAGTTCTTCTTCTTTCTTTTTCTTTTTCATTATCTAGTAAATCAGCATATTTTTTTTCTAAACCGTAGTCATTTAAACTATTTTTATCCATATTTACTCTCTCCTAGCATACTATTGCAATTATTATAACATAAATAAATTTTGAACACAATATTGAAAAGATATTCTAAGTTAAAATTTTTAGAAATGTTTTATAAGAAAAAAAAAGACCAACGGTCTTCTTATGCAGCATCGTTTACTTCAAAACCAATATCTAAACTAAATGTTTTGCCTTGTTCAGCATTTTGGTCTTGACCAGCGTCATTAACATATTCTAGATATAAATAATACATACTATCAGTAGAAGTATCAACAGTAATATCTTCAGTAATAGGAGTATCAGATGCAATTATTTGAGCATTATGACCAGCAACTTCTTTACCTTCTAATGAAGTTAAAGTACAAGTCATTTTATCATAATGTTTATGGTCATCAGTTTCAGGGTCTGATGGTTGAGATGAAGTACATAATTCTTCTGCTGTAATATCAGAATAATCAGGACTATCAACTTTGTAAAGAGTATATTTCATATGACTTGGAAATAATGTTGAACCTGTTGGAGTCAATTTAATAGTTGCTTTAGTTGACTCAGCTCCAGCTTCTCCTCCTCCTTTAACTTTTAAAGTTTTTATTCCTTTCCAGCCTGGTAAAGCATCTGTTACTTCGATTTTATCTCCTAATGTCATAGTAGCTGATGCTAATGCTTTAGTTTTAATTTGAGTAGTATTATTAGCTGGGTTATCAATTTTTACATTTGCAGTGAAATATGCGAATGTTGCCCCAACAACTGCTACTAATAAAGTGGCAACAGCTATTACTGTTAATAAAACCATATTTTTCCTTTCCATATTTTTTTATCTCCTCTCTATGATAAAAATATATCAAATAATTTTTTATTTTTCAATACTTTTTTTGTTAATTGTGTCAAAAGATGACAGAAAATTTTGAAAAGCTTGTAATGTCTTTTTTTTAAGCCTTTTTTAATAAAAATTTAAATAATTAAAAAAAGAAGAACTTACTAGGAAAAAGAAAATAATAATTTTTAAACTTTTATTAGGTTCTTTTTACTCTTCTTCTTTTTATTTGGTTTAATTAATTGTTGGGTCAAATTTATGAAATATTTTTTGACAAAAATCGTACAATTTTTTAAAGACATATAAGGAATCTAAAATTAAGACAAAACTTATTAGAATTGTTTCAGGACTAAATTTAGTTAAGTTAAAAAATTCGTTTTGAAATGTGATACAATAGATGAAGCCAATTAACATAATGCTAAACAAAATTCTTCTTAGCCAACTAAAGGGAATACTTATTTTGTAAAGGAATATTAAACCTGTAATACCTGTTAGATATACAGCTAAGGTGTTGATAAGGGTATAATCAAGATGAAAAATATTAGCAAAAGCGGTTATTAAGATTATGTTAAAAAATACCGTTAAAGCAGTAGGCAGGCTTTTACTAATTATTCGTAAAAGAAATTTCCCTCTTACTAAATCATTGTTGGGCTCTAAAGCTAAAATAAATGAGGGAATACCAATAGTAAAACTGGTAATTAGGGTTAATTGAATAGGTACAAAAAAGTATTTAGAACCAACGATGATGCTAAAGATGATTAAAAGCATGGTATAAATAGTTTTAACTAAAAGTAAAGAACTAGACCGTTCAATGTTATTAATGGTACGTCTTCCTTCGGCTACTATTTTAGGTAAAGAATCAAAATTATCATTTAATAAGACTAATTGCGCAACATTACGAGCTGAATCAGTGGCACTAGCAAGAGAAATGGCACAGTCACTTTTTTTCAATGCTAAGACATCATTTACACCATCGCCAGTCATAGCTACACATTTACCATTATTTTGTAATGTTTCAATAATTACTTTTTTTTGATTAGGCGTTACTCTACCAAAAATAGCATATTCGGATACCGCATTTTTTAATTCTTCTTCACTTAGATTAGCCGTATCAAGGGCTTTGGCGGTAGTTAAGCCAACTTTGTTAGCAATTTTTAAAACTGTTTGGTAACTATCACCGGAAATTATTTTGACATCTACTCCTTGTTTTTTAAAGTAAGCTAAGGTATCTTTAGCTTCTTGTCTTATTACATCTTCCAAAGTTATGAAAGCTAAAGGTTCCAAATTTTTAGGGTTTTTAGAGATATCTGTTTTACTTTTAGCAACTAATAAAACCCGATATTCTTTTTGATAAGAATTTAATTTAGGATATTGGTTTTGGCGTTTTTCTTCTAATAAATATTCTGGGGCTCCTAAATAAATTGTCTCGTCTTTAAAAGCAATAGCCGAAAATTTGCGTTCACTAGAAAATGGTAACTTATCTAAGACTTCAAGTTTTTTTTCTTCTTTAAAGTATTCTTTTAAAGCACGCATGGTGGCATTATTATCTGAAGATGCTGAGGCAAAAGCATTTATAATTTCAGTAACTTCTTCTTGAGAAGAATTAAGAGGTATTATTTCTTTTACTAACATATTGCCTTTAGTTAAGGTGCCAGTTTTATCTAAGCAAATAGTATCAACTCTTGCTAGAGTTTCTATGCAATATAATTGCTGAACTAAAACTTTATATTTTGCTAATCTAATAACACTTACAGCCATGACAGAACTGGTTAGTAAAACTAAACCTTCAGGAATCATTCCTATTAAGGAAGCAACTGTTGTAAAAATAGCTTCGGAAACATTGCCATTGGTACTGTTATATTGACTGAAAAACATAACAATTCCAATTGGAATAATTAAATAAGAAATTAGTTTTAAGATATCTTCAAAAGATTTCATTATAATGGAATTGATTGGTTTTTGATATTTAGCTTCTTTAGATATTTTAGAGGTATAATTGTCAGCTCCAATATGTTCTATTTTGGCTAGACAACTACCACTGACAATAAAAGAACCTGATAAAAGCATATCTTTTTTTCTTTTAATAATTGTATCAGATTCACCAGTGATAAATGATTCATTTACTTCTACTTCATCTTCCATAATAATGGCATCAGCAGTGATTTGGTCGCCAGCACTTACTTTAATAATATCATCTAAGACTAATTCTTCTAAATTACATTTTTTTTCGGTACCATCTCTAATAACAGTTATTGCAGATTCACTAATAATAGAAAGTCTATCTATTATTTTTTTGGAAATTATTTCTTCAATAATACTAATAATTGAATTGATAATAATAACACCCATGAAAAGACAATTTTTTAAACCATTTAAAAAATTATTATTTAATAAACCAGCAATGAAAACGGCGATGCCTAAAGCAATATTTAAAAAATTAAAGTAAGTAAAAAAATTATCTTTAATTATTTGGGCAATTGTTTTGGTTTTAGGTTGGTCATTATAATTTGTTAAACCATCTTTTATTCGTTGTTCTACTTCTTCGGTTGTTAGACCTTTGGTAAGAGGTGGTGAATATCGTTGAACTTTCATAATATCTTTCCTTTCGCTTTTTATTATAACATGTATTTTAATATCTCGTAAATAATAGCAAAAGAAAGTTAGTATAAAAAAAGAAAGAAATTAAACACCTCTTTTAATACCTTTCTTTTTAAGAATTATTTTGCGGATAAAATCAATGGGAATGACAGTGAGACTTAAAATGATGACTAACATTAATTCAAAAGGAGTTAAACCAAAGGTGCGAAAAAGACTACCTCCTTTATATATTAGAAAAATTTGAACACTGGCAATGAAAATGATTGTTATGATAAAAACAATATTTTTTCTTAAATGAGCAAATAAATTTAAACGATAGGTTCGAGCATTAAAAGCATTTGCTATACCAATAAATATAAATAAAGCAAAGTAAGCAGTCATTAAATATTTTAATTCTTGGTCTGTTCTAATTAAGGTTTTTATCCAAGAAGATTTGAGAAAAAAAATACAGAGCATGGCTGAATATAAACCTGTCCAAATTACTTCGGAAATCATATATTTGTTTAAGATTGGTTCATTTTTCTTTTTGGGAGGTTCTTTCATAGTTTCTGGTAAAGCTGGTTCAAAGGAAAAAGCTAAGCCGGCAAAAGTATCCATAATCATATTTATCCAAAGCATTTGAATTATGGTTATTGGCGTATTTACACCAATAAAAGGGCCAATTATTGATAAGAATAAAGCACAGAAATTACAGGTTAGTTGATATATAAGAAATTTACGAATACTTTTAAAGATAGTTCGACCATATAAAATAGCTTTACTAATTGACATTATGTTATCATCTAAAATGACAATATCACTAGCTTGTTTGGCAACTTCGGTGCCACTGCCCATGGCAAACCCAACATTAGCTTTTTTGAGGGCTGGAGCATCATTTACCCCATCGCCAGTCATTCCCACAATTAATTCTTTATTTTCGGCAATTTTGATTAATTTACTTTTATCTTTTGGTAAAGCCCTGGCAATTACGCGAAGATTGGGCAGCATTTTTTCAAGTTCATATTCTGAATAGGAATTTAATTGGTCACTTGTTAAGACAAGGTCAGTAGGTTTAGTAATTATCCCTACTTCTTTGGCAATGGCTGTAGCTGTTTCTTTAGCATCACCAGTAATCATGACAACTTGAATTTGAGCGTCTTTAATTAATTTAACTCCTTCTTTAGCTTCTTTTCTTAAATCATCTTTTAAAGTAACAAACCCAATAAAAGTTAAATCATCTAAAGACTTTCCATAGGCTAAAGAAATAACTCGACAGCCTTGTTTGGTCAAATTATTAATTTCAGTTTCTATTTTTTGCTTGTCTAATAAATATTTTTCGGTGCCATTTTTTAATAACATTTTATGACATTTAGGTAAAATTTTTTCACTAGCTCCTTTGATATAAAAGTATTGTTCATGGTTGTCGATGATGGTTGCAGTTGAATATTTATTAGCACTATCAAAAGGAGTTTTAGCAATAATTTGCACATTGGCAGTTTTTTCATGAGCTAAAAAGGAAAGTAATGCTTGGTCAGTGGAATTACCGCCAATAATTTTATTTTGAGAAAAAACACTGCTGTTGTTATAATATAAGTTATTTTCAATATGTTTTGCTAATTGTTCATATTTCCAAAAGTCATTTTTAGTTTTGAAATTAAGTAATTCACCAGTAGTTATGCCTATTACTTCTAATTTTCCTTTGGTTAGAGTACCTGTTTTATCAGTAAATAAAATGTTTAAAGAACCTGTTGTTTCGATTCCGACTAATTTACGAACTAAAACATTATTTTTTAACATTCTTTTCATATTGCTAGATAACACTAAAGTAATCATCATCGGCAGTCCTTCAGGTACTGCTACTACTATGATGGTGACAGATAAGGTTAAGGCATAAATTAAGTAATCTGCCATTTGCTGAAAATCTGTCAAGGTATTTATAATTTCTGGCATAGAAAAATGATTATTGATTACTATGACAGAAAATAAATAAGAAAATGTAACCAACACCGCCCCGATATAACCAATTTTACTAATTGTTTTAGCTAAGCCACGCAAGCGAAGTTTTAAGGGACTCATAGGTTCTTTTTCTTGAATTTCTTGAGCAAGTGCTCCATAAACAGTATTTTCGCCAACTTTAGTTACTAACATTTTAGCTTGTCCCGAATAAACAACTGAGCCTCGTAAAACTTGCGATTTAAGATTGTCTTTAGCGATAGCTTCTTTCTTAATTTCTTTGCTTTCACCATTTAATTTAGATTCATCAACTGATATACTTCCTTCTATTAGATAACCATCTGCAGGAATGGCATCACCAGAAGTAAGAATAATGACGTCATCAACTACTACTTGTTCTAAAGGTATTTCTTTTAAAAGATTATTTCTAAATACTTTCACAAAAGTTTTAGCACTTTCTTCTTGTAATCTTTTAAAGGCTTCTTCACTACCATATTCACTGATGGTTGAGATAAATGAGGACAAAAAAATAGCAATTAAAATTCCTAAGGTTTCAAACCAGTCAAAATCGCGAAACAAAAAAACTATTTTAATAGCTAAGGCTATTAAAAGAATTTTGATAATAGGATCGCCTAAAGACTCTAAAAGGAGTCTTAAAAAGCCTTTTTGTTTGACTTTGATAATTGTATTTGTTCCATATTCTTTTCTTCGTTTTTCGACTTCTTTGTCTGTTAGTCCTATCATTTTTTGGATGTCCTCCTAGAAAAGAATATTCTATTTTAAAAAAATTAGAACTAGATAATAAAAAAATTGTCTTAGAAATTAAATTAATTTCAAGACAACTTTTATAATTTTTTATAATTTATAAATTTTTTTATGTTTAGTGTAGTAGTAGATTGCTCCACCACCAATACCACCTATTCCTAATATTACAATTGGTAAAACTATACCAGTTTTAGGGTTTTCTACTTCGGTACAACGAGCATCCCATTCTTCTTTCGTAACTTCTTTTCCTTTGTCGTCATAATACTTATTGTTTTCAATTCGACATTTAGGGTTACATTCTTTTTCGTAAGTTGCTTTATCTATTTCTTGGCCATTTTGATTATAATATTTGTTGTTTTCAAATTTACATTTAGGATTACATTCCTTTTCGAAAGTTGTTTTATCTACTTCTTGACCACTTTGATTGTAATATTTATTATCTTTAAATTCACATTTAGGGTTACATTCTTTTTCGTAAGTTTCTTTATCTATTTCTTGGCCACTTTGATTATAATATTTATTATTTTTAAATTCACATTTAGGGTTACATTCTTTTTCGAAAGTTGTTTTATCTACTTCTTGGCCATTTTGATTGTAATATTTATTATCTTTAAATTCACATTTAGGGTTACATTCTTTTTCGTAAGTTGCTTTATCTATTTTATCACCATCATTATTATAATAATTACCTTCATATAGTTCACAAGTTGGATATCTTTGTTCTATTTCAGCTTGAAAATTAGCTTTACAATCTTCACCTGCAATATCGACTTTTAAAACAACTTGAGCAACTTCAGGTCTTTCACCTTTTTTCAAAGTGTATTTGCCATTTGGAGGGGTGATGGTAAAACCTGTTACATTATTACCAGTGATTGTCCAATTGTTCAAACCACTAATACTATCAAATTCTGTATCAACAAATTGATTGACAAAAGCATTTTGTAAATTTGTTATTTCAACGAAATCGGCCACTGGTTCACTAGTTGCTTGCTCATCTTCTAAGTATAAAAAGACAATACAATTTTCATATACTTCTAATGGTTTACCATCTTTAGTATAAGTTGGTGAACAATGGTCTAAAACAGCAATTGCATCACCATTGGTTCCTTTTTCTTGATTGGCTTTATAACCACCAAAAGCAACTCGAGCAAGGTCTTTTTTAGCACTTACAGTGACAGGTGATAATATAATTAAAAGTAATAGTACACTAATAAATGGAAATGCAACATTTTTCTTCATTTTTTTCAACTCCTTAATATTTAGCTATTATATGCTTTTTTGTGAATAAGTCAAGTTTTATTTAAAAAAGGTAGTTTGCACTACCTATTTTTATACATGATATATTTTATTATTTTTCTTAGCTACAAAATATAGGCCACCTGCTACGGCAATTCCAGCAATTACAATTGTAAATGGTAAGAAACTTCCTGTTTGAGGGTTTTCTTTAACATTACAAGATTTTTCATATTGTTCTTTGCTTACTTCATTACCATTCGCGTCATAATATTTATTGTTAGATACTGTACATTTTGGAGTTGTTGGAGTAGGCTCTGGTTTTTCTTCGTCTTCAATAGCAGTTATTGTAATTTTACATGTTTCGGTAGATAAGATTGAATCACTAACTTCTAGGTTAATTCTAGCAACAAGCTCTTTAGTGCTAGTTGCTTTTATACCAGCATTGGTAAGTCTGACATCAATTTCAGTGCCATCATCGTTAGCTGTAAAAGCGCCAGAACCACCTTTCCATTGTTTTAATTGTTGACCTGATTTAAAACGGAAATTAGAATTTTCTAATTTAATATGAACATTGTATTCAGTTAATGTTCCTTCAGTAACATCTACTCCTAAATAGAATGTAGTATTGTCACCACTATTTTCTAACTCAAATGAATTTCCTGCTAAAGTAGTTTGAGTTAAAGCTGTGTCTTTAGCAGCATAAACTGTAGCTTTTAAGGCTTTGGCATTTATTGGCATTAAAACACTAGCCACTACAGCCATAATACATAAAACTATTCCCTTTTTCATTTTCTAACCTCTTTCTTCTATTTATATTATGAACTTATTATATCATAAAAATACCTTTTTTCTACTTTTTTTTCAAAATTTTTTGCTTTTTTGTAAATAAATGACAATTCCAAAAAAATGCGAATAATTCGTGCAAATTTTAATAAAATATGTTAATATATATAAAGAATAGAAATGTGGTGAAAAAATGAAGAAAATCTTAATTCGATTGCAGGCTAATTCTTTATTTTTTTCCTACAAAAAAAATAAACTTGTTCGAGAAGACTTAATGAATACTAATATAATTAGTGATAGTGAACTTATTTTTTCAGATGATTATATTATTGATAATGCCAATATTGTATTACCTTTTTTTAAAGAATTATGTGAAATGAATCAAATTCAGGTATTAACATTTCAAAATAAAGAACTTGCTTGTTTTTTATTAAAATATTTTAAAGGTATTAAACAAATTCAAAAAGTACGAATTAAAAAAGAAGAAAATGTTAGTTATGAACTTTGTGAAGTCTTAGTTGCTCAAAAAACAATTCATGAATTAGAATGTTATTCTATTCCTAGTTATATGTTGGAATATTTAGATAAACATCATATTCATGTAACTACTTTAAGTGAAGTTTTTTATATTTCACCTTTTATGCAAAGAAATTTTTTAACAGATTATTCACGAATATACTATAAAAAAGAAATTGAAATATTTAGTCCAATGAGTGATGAAGATAAGCAAGATTTTCAATCTTTTTTAAGAATTAATCGTTATTTAATTGTTGTAAAATTTCAAATGCTTGACCGAAGTGATTTAGAATTTGTAATTGAAGAGTTAAAAAGTAATCGTTATCGCGATATTTATATTGAATTATATGAAGATATTCTTGATATGGGAGATATTTTGTATTTAAAAGAATTAAATAAAAAAAATAAAAAGAAAAAAATTGTTATTGAATTAAATTATTCAAAAGAATATTTACGAAATAATTTAATTAAACAGATTAGTCTAAATACTTTAAAAGTTTGTGGTTTAATTCTTATTGGTATTGTTGGGGGTTCTTTTGGATATGTTTTGGTGCGCAATTATGTGTCAATGCAAGAAGTTTCCCAAATTCAAGAAGTGGTCAAAGATAAAATTAAAGATTCCGAAAATTTAGTGATGCCTGATGAAGAAACTGAAGAAGAAGTTGATAATTCTTCAGAGATTAAGAATAAGTATATCTTTGCTTTATCAACTATTAATCCCGATGTTGTTGGCTATTTAAAAGTTAATAATACAAGTGTAGATTATCCAGTAGTTATTTCAAATGATAATGTTTATTATTTAAATCATAATTTATATCAACAGTATGACCAAAATGGCTGGATTTATATGGATTTTCGAAATTCAGCTACTTCCTTAAATGATAATACAATTATTTATGGTCATAATATGTATTATAGTGGGGTTATGTTTGGAACTTTACATAAAGTCTTAAATGCTAGTTGGCTTAATGACCCGAATAATTTAATTATTTCTTTTAATACAATGTATGAAACAATGAATTGGCAGATTTTTTCAATTTATACTATTCCTAAAACAAGTGATTATTTAAGAGTTTCTTTTGATACAAAAGAAGATAAGTTAAGCTATATTGATATGGTTAAAAAAAGAAGTAAAAAAGATTTTCAAATAGATGTTAATGAAAATGATAAAATGCTTACCCTATCAACTTGTACTGGAGATAATTCAAGATTAGTTATTCATGCGAAGCTTTTAGAGACTCAGACATCAGTTTAAGATTACTTTGATATCTTGGAACATTGGGGTTTATTTTAAGAGCTTTTTTTAAATATTTAATTGCTTCTTTAGGATGACCATTATAAAAATAAATAATACTTACTAAATCATAAAATGAATCATTCCAAGCAAATTCTTCGTTAATGTAAGATTTGCTTTTTTCTTTTATTTTTAAAGCTTCTTTGATATATTTTAAGGCTTTTGGATAATCTTTTGTTTGATAATAAAAATAGGCTATTTCAACATAAGGCTCTTTTAAGTATGGAGCTTCATAGATGGCTTTTTGATACCATAATTCAGTCTCAGGTAAATAATTTTTCTTAAAGTAACTTCTTGCTATAAAACGCATTGAAGCGCATCGTTCGTCTGGCCAAGTGGCATTGGGACAAGCTAAATGTTTATGTAAAGTAGCAATGCATAAATCATTTTGATTATAAAACATGTATTCTCTTCCTAAATAGTGTAAATTTCGGTCATCATTGGGGTCTTCTTTGACACTTAATTCTAAAAGTGGTAAATAATTAGCACGAGATTTGTGGGTATCTGGATAGTGTTTAATGACAATATCAGTTTCAATATATGTTTCTGGTTCAGAGGTTGTTAAGATTTCATGAACTGGATGAAGCCAAGTATAATTTTTTAAAGAATGAATTTTATCCTGTCTAAATGTGACTAAAGGAACATCAAATTCATTTAATTTCCAGTGATAAGTATAACGGTATCTGGTGTTATCTTGATGATTCCATGCTTTTTCTAATTTTTCGCGCCAACCACTGACAATTACTTCATCTAAATCAAGACTACAACAAATATCTGCATCAGCCGGAAGCATTTTTAAGGCAAGATTGCGAGCTTCATCAAACCGCCAAGGAGTGATTATTTTTTCTTGGACAATAACTCCCCTTTCTTTTAAAAGTTTGACTGTATTATCAGTTGAACCAGTATCTAATACATAAATTTCATCGGCTTCTTTGATTGAATCAAGCCAACGATTTACAAATTGTTCTTCATTTTTACTAATAGCATAGACAATTATTTTACATTTTTTCATATGTTATTTCTCCCTCTTTGTATTCTATGCCAAAAAAAAAGTTTGTCTTATGACAAACTACACTTATCACCTAAATTTTCATGGAATGTAGATATTTCTTGGAATGTTTGAGGCGCTTGTTCTAAGTTAAATTCGGCTTTTAAATCTTCAAGCTTCATTTCGGTTTTTAAAGATAATTTATTATCACTATCTTTAAAAGTCGCTACTCCTTTATTGTTATCAATTGTGGAATTTTGATTATATTCTTCTTTGGCTTTTAAGTAGTCTTCAGACCCTTTAAATTGATAATCTAATATTTTGTTAATTGAAACAATTTCGTTATTAGCAGATATGCCATATTTATAGCTACTTGTTACTGTAGCAGAGGTTGTTGTTTCTTCTTCAGCATTGCTTACGCAATCTAGAACCATTACTGGAGCATTTTCAGTAACAATTAATGAAGCATTTACTTTAGTTTCATGATTTAAATCATCACGAATAGTTAATGGAATTGTATATTCGCCTTCTTTTTTAACTAATTCTTCTAAAGAAATTGTTTCATCCGCTATTATTATTTCACATTTATCTTCTAAAGATGGGTCTTCACAACTAAGAACAAAATCTTCTAAAGATACATTAGTATTTGGAGTTGTGAATACTTCTTTTAATTCTACTTCTGGTCCTAGAGTATCATGAACAGTAATATCTTTGGTTATTGGTTGTTTTAATGATGGGCAAGTTATTGTATATGAATAATTGCCAGTCTCATTGATATTTATATTCGAAACATCTAAGGTACATGAATTAGCATCTATTCCAGTAAAATCAGCAAAATCAGTTATTTTTGAGGAAAGTGTTTTTCCTAATTCCCATTCACTTATTTTAGGAGTTACGATTGTTTGAGGAGTTTTAGTATTAGCTATATTTAAAAAATAATATACACCCATGCCAATGGATAAGATTAAGATAACAACTAAAATAATGATTATAATCTTTTTAGTATTATCTTTCTTGTGTGGCTCTTGGACAGGCAAAGGGTTAGAATTTTCTGTAGGTGTGGCAATTCCCCCAAAAGTCGGTGGGTTTGTTTCAATTACATTAATATTATTATTTACATTTGGTTGTTCAGATGCAATAGGTTGAGTCTTTTCTTCTGGTTTCTTTATTAATGGTGTATCAGCAGTTAAGGTACTTCCGACTAATGGCTCTGGAGTTGGGGTTGTTACTTCATTTACGACAACTCCCTCTGGTGCAAGATTTAATTCTTCTACTTGTTCATTAACTGGTTGAAGGTTTTCTAAAACACTTGGCTGGGAAGTTGGTTGTTCAGGTAAAATAGCAGCTTGCGGTGCTGGTTGGGGTGCCATAGGTGGTATAGGAGGCGTGATAGGTGTTGGTGGAATAGGGTTAATATTTTCGGATAAAGCTTCTACTTGTGGCGCTGGTTCGTTATTAGGTACAGGTGGTGTTTGGGTTGGTTGTAATGGTTCAACTGGTGGAGTTGAACCTGCATTTGAATTAGTTTCATTATTTAAATTTAAGTCATCAATATTCATACTGATTACCCCTCTTCTATTTTCATAATTAATATTATACAATTATTTTTTTAAAATAGCAACTATCTTTCTTTATGTGTTAAAGCTTAATTAAAAAAACATTGAATATTCAATGCTATTTAAAAATATTAAATAATTTACCATTTTTACTTTCAATATTTTGAGAGTCAAATCTATCAAAACCCATTTTTATTAAGAGTTCATCAATTTGTGGATAATTATCTAACTTATCATCTAAATATGGTAAATTAAAATAAACCTTGCTACTTGATTCATATTCAAAATCAGTAACATCATTTTTATTTAAAACACTTCGATTTAAAATAATTTTTTTACCTTTTAATTTTTCAAAAATTTTTTGGTCTCTTCTAATTAATTTATTTAATTTAATTAAACCTGGTTCAATTAAATAAAGAACGTCATTGCAATAATCTTCTTTGCCTTCTTCGTTTAAATCAATTAATAAAACATCAGCATTATAATTAGATGATATAAATTTTTGGAGTTCAAAATGATTGGTATTTTTTAAGGTACGGTCATTTAAGTAAATAAAATCATTTTTATCTACTTCAACAGCAATTACTTTATATTTTTTTTCTAATTCTTTTTTTAACAAGTAAGTAAGAGTTGTACTTCCAGCATGGTCAGTAACATTTTTAAGGCCAATAATACGAAGATGTTTTATTGGTTCTTCTTCTCTTTTTTCTTTATCTTTATTTTTCTTAGAATTAGAATGAGAAGCATGTTCTTCTTCATCATCAGTTATAAAACCACCTAATTGATGATATTGAGCAACATCTTTATAACTATTAGGGTTATCTATTAAAAAGTTAATAGAATCGATATTTCTGGTAAAATTATAAATTCCCATTGAAACTAATGCTGATAAATATTTGGGACTATTTACAACTTCAGAATCATCTAAAAGAATAATTACTTTACTCATGTCTAAATTAACAGATAATTGTTGCATAGTTGTAATATTTTGATAATCTTTAATTGCTGTAATATCTAATATCATTTTGTTATAAAAGAAATTACTAAATTGAGCAATTAATTCTTCGGGTGTAAATTCTCCAGATATACTTTTGATAATATCAATATCAAGATTATTTAGTAATGTTTCATATTTATTTACTACTTTTACATTCATTTTAGTCCTCCTTTATTGCCAAGTTAAATCATCTATTGGATTGGTCATTTCTAATGTTGAGCCTTTAATATCAAAGGTAAGTAAATCACCAATTACAGGCAATTTGAAATTAAAAAATAGTTTTACTTCATATTTAAATTGATTGGCATTAGCACTACTGGATTGTGATTTTTGCTTTTTAATGCAATATAAATATCTTGTTTTATCATTAGATTCTACATATTTTAATTCTGGACTATTGAGACTTGATACACCATATTCTCCAGTTTTACAAGTATGAACTGTATTATAACTATTATATGTTAGATAATTGTTAATGATATTGATACTTGTTTCTTGCACACCTTCATATTTTTCAATTATAGATAGTATTTCATTTTTTAATTTAAATGATTTACTATAATTTAAAGATAATGATAAAAATGATGCAAAAATAAGAATAAAAGCTACAACTAAACCTAATAACCATGTAGACCCGATTGATTCTCTCATGAAACTACATCACCTACCATTGTTTTCGTATCTCCTTTAATTTTAAAGTTAAAAATATTATGAAATATTGGCAAATCTAATTGATAAAAGACAATTACTCGATAGTATAATACATTAGGAAGTTCATTCATTACACAATTTCCGCCATTACCACAAATTCTATTTTGAATATTTTTATCACTTTCGATTTTAGCAATGCAAAAAGCAGGATTTTTATCATCTGATTTGCCATTTCTTGAAAAGCCATGATAAGTAACTTTTTCATCATTAATATATTCATCGGTTGGGCATTCTCCTGTAACACGGTATGCACTTTCATTTAAATAATTAGCAATTTCACAAATTTCAGTATTATCGTTTGAATTAACACATGATGTTGCCATCTCAATACCATTATAACTTTGAATAGTTTGAATTATTTTATCTTTTACATTAAATGCTTTGGACTGATTTATTGTAAGGCACATAAAGCCCGCGAAAAGCAAGACAAAAAATATAACTATTTGAAATAGAAAACTGCCACCTATTGCTTCTCTCATCAGGCTACTCCTTTCTTTTTATCCTTTCCAAGGGCATTCAAATGTATTTTGGGTACTAGAGCAACTTTTTTGCTCACCATTTTGCTCAGTAGGCATACAACATTTTACGGTAATACAATTTCCAGAACTACATTTTTCACATACAGCTTGAGAGCATTTAGTATTTTCATCCATATTTTGACGAATTAAAGGCCAAATAGTAAAATAGAAAAAGGCTGACAAAGCCCCTATTCCAATAACTATTGCTACTGTAATATTTAATTCGCCTGTTGCCTCTTTCATTTATTCCTCCTAATATTATTATGGATTTGGGTTTTCTGGTGAGCTTTCATCTTTGTATGTGCAAGAAAAAGTCTCAGATTCTCCAGGTATTGAACAGCCTGTACAAGTTCTCGTACCTCCTACGCCTTCATCACAATTCGTACATTGAGCAGCAGCACATTTTGTATTGTTTGTAATAGAATTTCTTACAGTTGGCCAGACAAATGCATAGAAGAATGCAGCTACAGCAGCTATTGCTACTACAGTGATAACAGTCATATTTAATTCACCTGTTGCTTCTTTCATAATATTCCTCCTAACTCTATATATAATTTTATTATATCTTTTTTTGCTTTTTTTATCAATAAATTTTTATTTGTTTACTATACATTTAACATCATTAATAAGGCAAAGACTAGAAGAACCATTACTCCTACTCCTGTAGCTACAAGCATTTGCATTGTTTTCTTTTCCATTTTTTCTAATCGCTCTTTATATTTTAATTCCCGAGCCTTTTGTTGAAGATTAGAAATTGTTCTAGAAAACGCTAATAATTGTTCTTGCTTATGTTCTTGTCTTCCCAAAGATAAACGATATAAAAGACGCATCATTCGCATTGAATCACGAACTGGGTAGGTTTTAGCAAAATTTATGTAAGGGTTTATAGTATTATCGCCGGAATTAATTTCGTTAATTAATTCTTGTAAACCTTCTTTAAAAATTGGGGGAGCATCTTCAATAGACTTTCCTAAAGCTACAGGAACTGTATAATGTTGAATTAAGATTTCTAAGCTTTTTAAATAGTAAGGTAACATTGAATCAATATCATGTAAATGACGACGATAGTATTTTTTTAAATTACTATAGTCCATTTTAAAAACTAAATAACCAATTATTATTGAGAATAAAACGGTGATGTAAGAAATGTTTGAGATAAAGAAACATAATAGAACAACGATAATAATTAAGCCTCTTTTGACTCTTTTATTAAATAGAAAATCTGGGTTTACTGAGTCACCATATCTTGCTCTTACATAAAAGTCCCAATCACTTTCTTTTAACTTTTGAAAATAAACTTCATTATCTGATACAAAACGATTGACACTGATACGTCCGGTATAATTTAAAGCAAAGAATAAAATCAAGGCTAAAGCTATTATTTCAAAATACATTATTCCACCCCCACATCTTCATAATAAAACCTTTCTCCTTTATATAAGAAGAAACAGTTTATCCAAATAATGGCATGGAGAATAAATTGAACATACCACATATCTAATAGTTTTAAATATGAAGCAGTGCCCAATAAAAATTGCATAGCCATAACTAATAAGAATAATGCTAGACCAAAAGTAACAAATCTTTTATGAAAATCAGCTCGGTCTATTTGGTCCCGATAAACTCCTTCAACTAGTGAGTCGATGTCCATTGATAAATTTTCTAATGCTTCACCAGAGTCTTTAGCGCCTTCTTTAGTTATTTGTAAAAATAATTGATTCATATTTTTAACCATATAATAAGGATATTTTTTATTAAAGAAATCAATTGATTCATCGATAGTACCATTTTGATAAGACATATTTATCATGGTTTTAACATCTTCTAAAACAGGGTTTTCTAAAATGCCAGAATCTCTTACTCCTTCAAGAGATTTAACAAAACTTTGCGTTGTTGTAAATTCCATAATGACATTGGTTGTATATGTCTGAATTTGTTCAAAAATAAATTCGGAATAAGCTTTTTGGCAGCGAAGATAAGCTAAAAAAGGAATAAATAAAACTGCTATAACTGCATATATAATAGCAACAATTATATTGTAAAAATATAAATAAGATATAACTCCGGCAAAACCTGCAAATAAAATAACTTGGGTTATATATTGCCGAGGAGTATATTCTTGACCTAATTCTTTTACTTTTTCTCTTACTTTGACAAAACTATAATTGGAATATTTATTATAAGCATTGTTAATGCTTGTTGCAAAAAACTTATAAACATTTTCCCCATTATTCAGATAATAGGATACAGCAAAAATGGCCAAAGCTAATAATAATATAAGTTCAATCATTTTTATTCCTTCTTTCTATAGAGTTTCTATAGCGCTTTTTTGAGGTGATTCATTTACTTTATCTTCACCTTGATAAATATCATCTGGCAAAGTTATACCCGAAATGGCTAAATAATCTTTTAAATGTTTAGTTGGGTTGTTCATGGTTATTTCGCCTGTAAGAGTTTTTTGAAAGATGGTATTAACTTGGGCTTTATTATTTTCATCAACATAAAATTCACATATTTCCATAATTTCTCTTTGAAATCTGCCTAATTCTTTACTCATGTATCCTTTAACATATATTCCTATTTGAACATAACGATGGATAGTTGATAGAAACTGGTCAACATCAATATTACTTTCTATAAGGGCAAACATTCGCAATGGAATTAAACTGGCTTTGTCAGAGTGAATAGTTGATAAAATATGATGCCCTGATGATATACTATTTCTAACAGCCATGACAGCTTCAGCGCTTCGCACTTCGGAAAGTAAAATCCAGATTGGGTTTTGCCGCATACAGGTTACTAAAACATCGGTATAACTGGCAATATTATTTGTTTTCATAGCAATTATATCACGATGAGGAAAAATGCGGTCTAGATGAAGCTCTAAGGTATCTTCAATGGTAATTATTTTTTCGTTTTCTTTAGTATGTGCGGCTAAATATTTGACAAGCTCAGTTTTTCCTGAACCTGTTTCCCCACTTACGATAATATTAGCATGACCTTCGACACATTTTAATAAAAAATCAAGTAGACTTGCCGAAACATATTTTTCGTTTAATAATTTTTCACGATTTAATCTTATTTTGGATGGTGTTTTACGAATTTGGCACGCAATACCATTCGTAGCAATTGAATCGTGGATAAAGTTTAAACGAAGTTCTGCACTTTCAGCATCCAAAAAAGGATGAGCCATATTAAATGTTTTTCCCATAACATTAGCACATTGAAATGCTAATTTTTCTAAAAGTGCATTATTTATTTCTGGCCTTTCTACTTGATAAACTCCTTTTGTAAGGGATTTTAACCAAACCTGTCCATTATTGTCATATGAGATATCAGTAATATCTTCGTCTCTTAGAAATTCTTCAATAGGTCCAAAATCTAATTGTGAAAATATTGCATCATTCATTATGGCTCATCCCTTTCTATTCTTTTTATTCTTTAATTATTTGAATTGTTATTATTATTGTTGTTATTATTGTTATTGTTATTTGTATTACTATTTGTTCCTGTTGAAATTTGTTCATCAGGGATAACAGCAGCTTTAGATAGAATAAATTCTCTTACATAAGCACTGGCAACTTCTGTTTCGCCAGGATTTGCCGTATAATTTTTATTTCTTGGAACAGGAATTATATCTATTCCCGTATATTGAGCTTTACGTAATAAAGAATACATATCATCTGGTACAGCAAATAGTAATGATGCTGGGGTTCTACTTTCAGTTGATGTTTCAAATACTGATTGTCCAGAACCATCACGAACATCTAAAACCCGAATACTCCGGATTAAATTAGTGTATATTAATTTATTATAATTGTCATTACCTTTAACCCATAAATCAATATAGTTTCCTGGGAAAATAGAATTTCCGTAAGTTGTATGAATATCTACTCCTAATTCAAATAGTGTATAACCATCTGGAATATCAGCAATTACATTATCAGGTTGACTTTCAGGAGAAACAATTGCTGATGTATAGAAAAAACTATTTTGAGGAATGGTTGTTCCATACATTACTTCTTTACCTATTAATTGATTAGCATTTCTTATCATATTATTACTTTTACTTAATACAGCATTAGATACTTCCATATATCCTATATCATCAGCCGTAATAACGTGTCTTGATGATAAAGCGTTTTTAGCATAAGGAATAGTTGTAGGATTGGTTGCTGTATTAACTCGCCAAGTATATCCTATATATAATACTAAGATTCCAGCTATGACACATATAATGGTTACAGTATTTTTGTTACTCAAAAATTTTTTAATTCTTGTTATTAAATTTCCCATTTTTATTCCTCCTTAATTCTAATTTCCTAATTCTAAAATAGAATCTACACGATTAACTATATCAAAAGATTCGGAATTAGAACTTATTTGATAAGTGTTGCTTTTAGTAGTAACTTGGACACCAGCTTTTGGTGGTGATTCATATATTTCGTAAAAGTCAATTTGATAAGTATTTAGATTAGCACTTTCAGCAAATCTTCTTAAAAAATTTTCAACATATTTTTCACGATTAATACGTAATTCACCACTTTCTCTGTAGTAGCCATAGTCGACAGCATCGACCATAGCTGCTTCAGATACTTCTTTAATTAAATAATAATCTTGGGTACTGGTTGTAGATACATTGGAAACTAACATCATGATAACTATGATAAATACGCCTAATGCAATTAACCAATATCCCCAATAGCTTTCTTTCATCTATGCCTCCCTATTTCCATGAAGGACCGACGCCAGTAACTCTATCTAAGCAAACGCCGCCTTGACAGTAATTTGTATTAGTCCATAAAACAAAATCTTCATTACGTTTATTTTCGGTGAAATAGTCATTTTCTTCACCAATATCTAAGAATCTTGATTTACAATTAACGCTGTAATCAACACCATTAATTGTATGATTTTCACAATAGATAGCATCTTCACCACTTGCACTTAAACTACTAATAGTTGGAATTGCTGTGTTAGAATAACTGCCTGCTGCTTTGTTATATTTTCGCAAATTTATCATATTTTGTCTAGTTAAAGTATATGAATATTCAGATTGTGTATAAGCATATTCACCAGTTTCTTCAATTTCATTTCTGGTAACTTCAGCCTTTTTACTTGCATCAGTCGTATTTCCACTCGCTTGAGTTTGACCACTATTTTGACCTTCTGTTGAAGTTTGGCCTCCTGATTGACTAGTTGTTTTACCGCCATTTGATAAATTCCAGTTATATCCAGTTTGGCGACAATTTTCAGTATTGCCATCTTTGCATTCATTTGGGAATAAATTGCCAGTTGTAACAGAACGGAAGACAGCTTTTGACGTTAATTCATCATTATCTTCAATTTCATCTGATCCATCAACTATACATGTAGGACAATCTTTTTTAGAATCATTTGTAATATCACAAGAACCACCTTCACATGTTACATGGCATGTTGGACAGTTGTTAATGTAATGACAAACATAACCACCATCAATACTTGTTGGAGTTGTAGTACCACATTTATTTTCTTCTGGTAAATTACTATATGCTTCGATAACGCTTTTTACCTCTTCTGATTTGCCATCTTCGGCAGCATCATTAATTAATCTTCCTAACTCGCCATTGGTATTATTTTGACCAATATTTTTAAAGTAGAATTTAAATTGGAACACTCCTTTATGTTGTCTTAATGATACTGGAAGTGAACTATCAGGAAGTCTTGTCCATAAGCAATCTTTATAGACACCATTAGAATCTTGAATACATTGTTCAGCATTTACTTTAATTGCTCCATATTGAGTATAAGTAGAAAATTGGCCTCGTGGTACATAAACACCGGTGTTAGTTACTGTTTTTTGAACTCTTTGAACTGTATATCTTGTTTTATTTTCTAACTTACAAGTAGCATCATTACAACTTACTATTTGTTCAGTTGTTGTTAAATTTTCTTTCATCTGTTCATCATTATAACTTTGACCAGTACATTTATATTCATCATTTACGTCCGTTCCACAATAAACATTTTTGGAATCAGTAGTTTTACTTTTTTCGCTAAATGCTGGTAAATTGTCTTCTTTTTTAGTAACTATATCATTGTAGGCATTATCAACAGTTTTTTCATCATTATTATCTTCACCATAAGTATATTTAATTATAGGATCAAATTTCATATCATTTGTCCATTCTGTACATTGCTTGTAGCTATTTTGAACATTTTCTAAAGCTTGTTTAGCATTATTATATGTCTTTTCAGCATCATCTTTTTTAGCTGTAAATGTTGATTTTACACCATTAAATGTTGATGTTACTTTAGCTTCAGTCAATTTATTCTCTTCATCTGGTTTATAAATATACCATACATATTGAGCTTGGAATTCATCGCTAGCTCCTTCAGCAACAGTTTCTGGAGCACTTTCTTCGGCTTTTTTATATTTAATATATTCATTGAAAGCATTTATTAAATTTTGTTGAGCAGTTTTAACATCTTTCAAATATTTAGTTTCATCAATACCTTTAGATGGATCAGTTGCTCCACTAATATAGCAATTTCGGGTGCCTTTTATAGTAGTTTCTAATTCGAAGTAACCACCACTTTGCGAATATTTAGCTGTTGGAACTGTAAAATTATATTCTTCATCACACCAAACTTTGCAATAAGGATTACCTTTAAAAATGCTTGTTGCTTCAAATGAATTATTCATTTGATCTGTATGGTCAATTACACATTTTTTTACTTGATTTGCACTAGAATTACATTCTGTTGGTGTTCGATTTATGTCGCTTATTGTTCCCGAAACAGTAGATTCTGCATCAAAATCATTACATGTCGATGGAAGAGTTACATTGGCAAAACAGTTAGTACAATATGTCTTGTAATCTTCACATGAAGAGCTATCGCCCTCTTTACATTCTTTTTCATATTTGCCACATTCACATTCTGTTTTATATTGTTCTTCACTAGCACATTCTTCACCATTAGAGCAAATATAATGTTTAACATCATCAATTTCTTCAATACTGCATTCTTTTGTACATTCTGCTAAATATGTTGCTTCATTATCGTCTTCTTCACTTTCAGGATCTGGTCCATAGAATGTTGTTACACCATTTTTAGTAACTTTTTGGCAAGTTTTTTTACATTGATTTAAATATGTTTTTTTAGTTGTAACTTTACCTTCTTTATCATAATATGTGCCATTATCTTCCCGACAGCCACATTGTTTAGTAAATTCTTCAGCATTTGCTAATTTGCTACCATCATTGCCATAATAAACACCATCAACAATTTCGCATTTATGATTTTCATCTTCTTGGCAAAGATCTGGAGAACAATGATAATTTTTTTCAAAAGTAGAAGCATTTTTATCATCTAAATACATTTTTTCAGTTGTTGTTTTGCCTGTAGGTTCATCATTTACTTTTTCTACTCTAGTTACTTCGTAATAGTATTTACCTTGATTGTCTTTTTTACATTCACATGTGTCATTATCCCATACTAAATCTAAATCTGATAAATAGATATCATCTGAACCATAATTACGAAGAAGTAATTGATTTTGTAAGCTATAATTACGGTCACCATTGGAATTTATAGGGCCATAATAGGCAACGTTTGCCTGAGCTGAATGCTTATCACTCCAAGCTGTTTTTAAAGTTATTCCATATGCTTTGTTGTTTTTTTGAGCTTCTTTAAACTTGCCATCTTCCGTATTAACATGAATTATAAATTCAGCTTTTTTGCCATTTTCACTTACTGTTATTAGTTTTTTATCATTTTCTTTTCTGATATTACATTTATAACCATATTCACAACTTACTGTAAAATCATCCCAATATACTTTTTCAATATTGCTAGCATTTTTAATTTCAATTGTAAGGATTTCACTATGGTCATTTTCATGTTCTACTTTTTTGATTTTTGTTTCCCATTTAGCATCCCAAATGATTCCACTATCAACTAATGAATTATAGATTTCTTTAGCACTTTTACCTTTATTAGCATCACTATTTACAGAATTTCCAGCCTCAATAGCTTTTTGATATATTTCTTTTAAAAATTTAGTATCATTTTGCCAACTAGGCCAATAATTTGAATTTGTAAATAAGGTATCTTTTCGATAAGGTGCAACAGCATTTTGATCACCACCAGTATCAAGTTTACCATAATATCCTTCAATTAATCTAAATAATGCTGTGCCTAATTTAACGCTTGTATTTGAACCTTTGCCTGCGCCAATTCCGGCGTCAATTAATTCTTGATAGCCAACCGTTAAAGCGACATCTAAGTCCTGTTTATTAGATTCCTGTGGATGAAGCGTTCTAATACATTTACTATTACTACCAGAATTATGACTTTTTCCAGGAGCCATGCAAAATAATTTACCGACTATGCCACCATTTACATAAGCATTATAATTATGAATTTCATGTTTACCTGCTGCATAAAAGGCACCACCAGTAAGTGATACTCTAACTAACTCATATGGGCAAGTATAAACATTTAAATCAATTGTTGTTGCTTTGACTGGCAAAACTTGAAAAAATGTTAAGATGCATACAAATGCAATTGTTTCTAATATCTTTTTCATTTCTTATTCCCCCTTACTAAATCTTCCTCTTTTTATTTCTTTTTATTTGAACAATGATAGCAATCATCATTATTACTATAAGAACGGTGCCACCGATATACCAGTAAATTCTATTTTTAGATGCTAATTCTTCAGCTCCTTTAAAATAATTGTTATTGCTATTTACATATTCATTTTGAATTTTTTCTTCATCTACTTCAATGTTTGTTGTAACATATTTTTCACAATAATATGCATCTTTATTTTCGCAAAGGGCTTGGTCAGCTAATTCATTATACATTGGAGTCAATACTTTTATTTCTCTTAATTCTTCATTAGAACATCCGGAAACATCGGAAAAAATTTTGATAGTATAAGTTCTTATCTTTTGAGTATCAGGAACTCTTAAAGAAAAACTACCATTAACTAAATCTCTAGCGTGATACTCTTCATCAATATGTTCTTCTTCATTTGTAATTCGAAAATAAATTTGATCAGTTATATTGTATATTTTAACATTAAAATGTTCAGCAAAGTAATAACCACTATTCAAGGTATTAGCTATTTCATCAGATACTTCTGGATGGGGATTACCTTCATAATCTTCTTTTACTCGTTCCATTTCATAAGTGCCTACGACATTAGCCGCAGCTGTACTGATTTCATTTTGTGTTTTATAATCACATTCAGCATGTACTGTTTGGCTTAACAACGCACACATAGCAATTAAAAAAATTAACCCTTTTTTTCGCATAATTATTCCATCCAATCTAAAATATATAAGTATTGTATCAAAATATCTTTTGTTTTTCAATCATTTTATACTTTTTCTATTTTATTAATTTCTACTATTCAAAAATGCTTCTTTATGATATATTTTTAATTAGAAAAATAGATTGGAGTTATATATGAAAAGTATACATTTTAAAGAATTATTAAAGGCTTTTGGAATTATTTTATTGTATTTAGTTTTGGTTCCAACTTTTGTAACAATTATTTTTAAAATTTTTATTAAAGATATTAATAATCTTTCTATGGCTATTTTAGTAAATCTGATATCTTATTTTATAGATATTGTTATTATTTATCTTATTTATCATAAAAGTTTGAAAGAAGAATGGAAACGATTCATTAAAAATTTTAAAGCTTATGCCAAAATTGCTTTGCAAAATTGGGCTAAAGGTTTTCTAGCTATGTTTTTATTTAATTTTTTAATTATTTTAGTTTATCATAATATGGCGGCTAATGAAGAATCTAATCGTCAATTACTAGAACAATTACCTATTTTTTCACTTATTTCTATGATCTTTTTAGGTCCTTTCTTTGAAGAAATTACTTTTCGAAAAGGTTTTAAAAAAGCTTTTGATAATCCCAAGACATTTTTAATTGTTACTTCATTATTATTTGGTGGCGCTCATTTAATTACTAGTTTTGATTTGCATTCTTTTGATGCTTTTGTAAAAAGTCTTCCTCAATTATTATACATTTTTTCATATGGCTCTTTAGGTTATTTTTTTGGAAAAGCTTATTATGAAACAGATTGTATTTTTACAAGTATTTTAGCTCACGTTTTGCATAATGGTTTGACAGTTTTTATTTTATTATTAAGTGCTAGTCTTTTATAGGTGAAAGTTTATGGAAAATATAGTTAGTGATAAAAAAAAATTAGGGCTTTTACCTAAAATTCTTATTATTCTTTTTTTATTAATTCTTCTTATTTACTGTTGGATGCATTTTGGTGAGCCAAAAATTATAACGGTGAAAGATTTTATTATTCAAGATGAAAAAATTCCTTTATCTTTTGATGGGTTTACAATTGTTCATTTTTCAGATATCCATTTTGGAAGAACTACTAATGAAAAAGAATTAAATAAAGTTGTCGATAAAATTAATGAAATTGATGCAGATATTGTTTTGTTTTCAGGTGATTTATTTGATCCTTATATTACTTTGTCTGATGAAAATATTTCTTATTTACAAGATACTTTTAAAAAGATAAATGCCAAAATGAAAAAATATGCTGTAGTTGGCGATTATGATACGGACCATTTAGATGTTTATGAACAAATTTTAAAATCTAGTAATTTTGAATTATTAAATGGTCATAATCAAAGTATTTATTATAAAGGAAATGTTCCAATTTATATAAGTGGTATTGCTTCTATTTCAAAAATTACACCTGATTATAGCAACGCTTTTAGTAAAGATGGTGATTATTTACAATTATTTTTAAGTCATGAACCAGGAGTTATTAATGATATCAAAAATAAAGCAGATTATGTTTTTAGTGGTCATACCCTAGGTGGTCAAATACGAATTCCTTTTGTGGGCGGAATTAAAAAAATGCCTAACTCTTCTATTTATGAAATTGGAAAATATAATGTGGATAAGGCAACTTTATTTGTAAATAATGGGATTGGTACCCAAGATATTTCATTACGGCTGTTTAATTTGCCAACTATTTATTGTTATCGTTTTGTTAAGTAATATTTGAAGTTTTAGTATCTCATAAAAAAAACCGCTGATTGGCAGTTTTTTTATTAGACACATTCTACATATGTATCTGATAAACAGCGAAGTGCGCATACACAACTTAAATCAATTGTAAAAAATGAATTTGTTGCAACGTATGGATTTAAACTTGTCGTATCTGGATTATCTTCAAGAACTCTACAAGTACAGCAGTTATTATCTACTTTTTCTACTCGAAAGATAGTAGATGTTGTTTGTGGTGTGACGGGATCTTTGGTAGTTGGCATAGATAATGGTGTTCCATTAGCACAGCAAGTGAAAAGTTGAATTGGTCTAGTATTACATACTAAGCAGTTTGGGCCGCCTCCTAATACAGGTCGGTCACATGAATCTAAGCAAGAATCTGGACATGCATTTTGTTGTAAAACTAAGATGACATTTAGTATTTCTGAGATGCAGTTAGAATTATTATCGTTGTTACACATAAACATTTTCCCCTTTCCTATATTCTCACTAATAATTTATGTTAATTTTTAAAAATCGTGCATTTTTCCAAAAAGTATAGTATAATTCTTTTAAAGTGAGGTTGATAGAAATGGATCAATGGTTAATTTATACCATTATTATATGTAGTTTGTTATTTATTTCGCTAATTGTTGCTAAGTTAATGCGAAAAGATTTTAATATTGAAGCTAATAAATTAATTACTTATTTAGGTGGAAAAGACAATATTGTTAATGCAGAATGTAATATGTCGCGTTTTAAAGTTATTTTAAAAGATGTTAGCATTGTGGACAAAGATGCAATTACGAAACTTGGCGCGAAAGGAATTGTGGAAATTGATAATCAGTTAAAAATTATTTTTGGTAAGGATGCCAAAGAATTAAAACGCTATATTGATCAATTAATATAGCGTTTTTTTTTTATAATAAAAAGGCCTGTGAGTGAACCCCCTTAGACACCCACAGGTTTTTTAACTATTTTGTATTTTTTCCATATAATCTCTAATTTTAGTTGCCCATGTATTACTCATTGCATAACGAGGTCCAATAGTTTCTGGAGTCGTTAAGCCTTTTGAAACATAATTATTTGCTAAATTGCTAATCATGGCTTTTATTCCTGAATCTAAGGAATCAAAACTTCCGTATGCGCCACAACCACTGCCTTTCATACCCCCAACATTATTACAAGTTTTGACTAAATAACTACATTCCCAAGTACATCCTGTTTCATGAAGAGTAACTGCGACAGCTAAAAATGGGTCGACACCATATTCAAGAGAATAATTAGCAAAAGCATAGCCATATCCGGTTAAATCGCTTTTAAAGGAACGGTCTAACTTAGCTGTTAATTCATCTAAAGTCATTCCTTCATAAACAATTACAGGAGATGAGGTTGCAAATTTAGCAACTTCAATTTCTTGTTTTAATGAGCTTAAATCATTTAAAGCTAAGACATCAATATTTTGTTTTTCAATATTATTTTTGACAACAATTGATTCTAAAACCGTGTTGCCTAATGTGGTAAATGCTGCTGTAGGTTGTAATACAGTAATTTCTTTAATTTTATTTGCTGTAAACTCAATACAACTAATTGCGATAACGGCTAATAAAATGGCCTTTATCGACGGTAATTTTTTCATTTTAATTCCCATCCTTCTTTTTTTCCGGAAGTGATTACATTGTACTACAGTTTATTTATTTTGTCAAATTTTCAGAGCCGGTTTTAGCGAACTATTGTTTTCTTTAAATGCTAGTTTAGCTTTTGGTTAAGCTATATAAATATTAGTAATATTTTTTTTAATATTTAGCCAAAAAAGAGAAATGTTATAAAAAAGGCAGCCAAAATACCAACGGCATCGGCAAATAAACCAGCACTTAAAGCATGCCTAGTTTTGGTCACTTTAATTGAGCCAAAATACAAAGCAAGAACGTAAATAGTTGTATCAGTACAGCCTTGTAAGGTCGAAGCTAAACGACCAACTAAAGAATCAGGACCATAAACATTAAAAATATTATTCATTATAGCAAGCGTAGCTGTTCCAGAAATTGGTCTTATAAAAGCCATTGGCAAGATACTAATGGGAATTTGGAAATGGTTAAAAATGGGGTTTAGAAAAGAAAAAACAAATTCTAAAAAATGAGAATTTAAAAATAAATTAGTGGCAAAAACCATGGCAATAACAGCAGGCGCAATATGAAATGTAGTTATAATACCATCTTTAGCCCCTACTAAAAAAGAATCATAAATTTTAGTTTTATGTTTTAAGGCATAAAGTAAAATAAACAAAACAAATATAGGAACGATATAATTTGATATTTGATTCATCTTTTCCTCCTTTTTCGATAATCATAATACAATCCCGCGAGTGAAGAACAAGTGGTCGCTAATAAACTTGTAATAATGATTTCAGAAGGATTGGCACTTTGATTCATCATTCGAAGGGCAATGACAGTTGTGGGGATAATTGTTACTCCGCCAGTATTTAAAATTAAAAAGGTTACCATTGCTTCTGTAGCAGTATCTTTTTGCTGATTATCTTTTTGCATTGCTTCCATGGCTTTTAAACCAAAGGGAGTTGCTGCACTTCCTAAGCCTAAGGCGTTGGCAGCAATATTAGAGGCAATATAACCTAAAGCAGGATGATTAGGTTTTAAAGAAGGAAAAAGTTTAGTTAATAAAGGTCTAACAATATTCGAAAATTTTTGTAATAAACCCGAATCTTCAGCAATTTGCATAATTCCTGACCATAACACTAATAAGGGCAACATATCCCATAATAATTGTAAACCATCAATTCCTCCTTTTAAAATTTCATTATTTAAGAGTGAGATATTGCCAGTAATTATCATATAAAATGCTGATATGATAATAAATGATACCCATATTATATTTACCATTTAAATAACCACCGAAAGAACCTGTTAAAAAATCCTTCTTTCTTATTATTTATCTGTTGTTCTTCTTTTTTATATATCTTTACAGTTCCTAATAATTGATTTTCTAAATAAATATTGGCTACTCCTACTTCAGGTTCATTTTGATTATTAATTTGAAAATCAATTTTTATTTTTTCTTGTTCTTCAGTTGTTAGTAAAGCATAAAAAGGTTCTTTTAAATAATACTTGTCTTCATTTTCAGGGTCTATTACTGTTTTCTCGTCTAAAAGTTTTACGCGATTATATTTTTGCAAATTTCGTTCATGAAGATTTTTATGGTCTGCAAAATCATTGCCATCATTTAAAGTTACAACAATTGTTGTCTTAGAATTTTCTTGGGCAGAGGTAACTAAAGTTCGCTTAGCTTTTTTGGTAAAACCAGTTTTACCACCAATTAATTTATTATAAGAAAATAAAAGTTTATTTTTATTTTGCCATACATAAGTTTTGCCATCTGTTTTAGCTGTATAAGATTTTGTCTTAATAATTTCTTTAAATACAGCATTATTTAGAGCATAACGCATTAATAAGGCCATATCATAGGCAGTTGATGTGTTACCTTCGCCATCTTTTTCTTCTAAGCCATGGTTATTTAAAAATTTAGTATGACTCATTCCTAATTCATAAGCTTTTTCATTCATTTTTTTGACAAAATTTTCCATATTACCACTTACGGCATAAGCTATTTCAATCGCAGCATCATTCCCACTTCTTAGCATTAAACCATAGAGCAAATCTTTTAAGGTTATTTGTTCATTCATAGTTATATAAATAGCACTTCCATAAGCATTTAAAACTTCTTTACCAACTTTGACAATAGTATCTAATTTCTTATTTTCTAAGGCTATAATACAAGTCATTATTTTAGTTGTACTAGCAATTAATTTTTCTTTATCAATATTTTTTCCTTCTAATACTCTTTTAGAATCGGCATCCATAACAATATATGCTTCGGCAGATATAGCACTTATTTTTAAGGGTATTAGTAATAAAAAAATTGCAATTATCCCTTTCATATTTTCACCTAAAAAAGTATATGAAAAAATAGACTTTTTTAGTCTATTTTCACAGTAATTCAATTTTTTTTATACTAGCAATGGGAATTTGTTTATTATCTAAGGTTAACAAATTATTATTATTTTTGCCTACTAATACAATCTCTTTTATTCCTGCATCAGTAATAATTCGAACTTTTTTTTTATAGACAAAATCTTTTCGAGCAAAGATGGAATTAATTTCTTCAGTAATTTCATAATTACTCTGCTCTTTTGGTTCTTTTAATGTGCCATAAAAGTAATCTTCATTATTTCTGATTTCTTTTTCAATGGGGTTTTTAAATACTTTTGGTAAATCTTTTTTCACTTTTTTCACCTTCTTTAGTATTTTATGTTTAAATTTTTATTTTTTGACTCATATTAGTAATATGACTAAAACAGATAAATGGACAATCTTTTTTTTCTTATTATTTTTTACAATTCTTTTAGGAATTAGTCTTTTGTTAATGTATCACGCTAAGTTTATTACAAATATGTTTGCTTATCATTTTGAAAAACAATGTTTATGGATTCTTATTGGGATTATTTTAGGTATTATATTTTATTTTATTCCAGCAAAGTTCCTTTTTCGCTTTAGTTTTCTTTTTTATCTTTTAAATCTTTTATTATTATTGTTAGTTTTAATCGTTGGAAAAAATGTTAATGGTGCGAAAGCATGGATTCAGGTTGGTAATTGGCAATTTCAACCAAGTGAATTGATGAAAATATCTTATTCTCTTTTCTTAGCCCAATTTTGTTCTAATCGTTCTTTTTATACCCTAAAAGATGAATTTAAATTTATTTTTAAAGTTCTTCTTATCTTTTTCTTTCCGGCAATTTTAGTTTTTTTGGAGCCAGATACAGGAGCGATTATTTTCTTTTTATTGATTACAATTGTATTACTGTGGAATACTAAAATTTCCAAAAAATGGTTTTTTATTTTCTTATTTATTATAGGACTTATTTTAGGTTTATTTTTCTATTGTTATTTTTTCCAAAGAGATTTATTAGTCAAAATGTTAGGAACTAGTTTTTTTTATCGAGTTGAACGGGTATTGTCTTTAGGTAGTGGTTTGCAAATTGAAAATGCTACCACAGCTTTAGGAAGTGCTCCTCTTTATCGCTTTAATTTATTAGAAACAGGCATTTATATTCCTGAAGCTCCGACTGATTTTATTTTTGCTCTTTCTAGTAATGTATTTGGGTTATGCGGTCCTTTAGCTATTTTAATATGTTATTTTGGTCTTGATTTAGTTTTTTTACATTTTTATAAATTAGAAAAAAGAAAAACCCAAAAACTTTTCTTTTTAGCTTTTTTAACAATTTTTTTCTTTAGTCAATTTGAAAATATCGGGATGAATTTAGGACTATTACCTATTATTGGAATTCCGTTACCTTATCTAAGTTATGGTGGTTCTTTTATGATTATTTTATTTATTTTTTTAGGAATTTTATTTCAACAAAAGAAAAGTTTCACTAAAAAAAGCAAAACTTTTCATATTGATTACCGATAAGGATAGTAATAATTATAAGAATAGTTTCCATATGGGCCATATGGTGGGTTATAAGGTTGATAAGGTGCTACATTATATATTGGCCTGGGTCTTGTTAAACCTACCGCAGCTCCCCCTGTAACGGCGCCTACTAAAAAAGGAAATATGAAGCGTTCACCATTATAATTTGGTCCATAAAAATTTCTATCTCTTAGGTATGGCATATTATTAATATATGGGTTCATAAACTTCTCCTCTCGTGATAGTTTATGTTTATTTTTTAATTTCGTTTATGTTGCAATTTAACATAGGTCAATTAATTTATTTTTGTCTTTGCCAATTAATATATCTTTACCACTATATTTAGAATCTATTTTATTACATTCAATTAAGTAATATGTTTCATTAACTACTTGATAAGAATAGATTTTAGTACCTCCATCGTCTAACATATCGATAGGTTCAGAATATTTATGGATACAATCGTAAGTGCAATTGGTTTTTGGTAATTCTTCTTTAATTGATACTTTTTGATTGTTAAGTATAAATAAAGGGTCTTTTTCATCTGAATAAATTTTGCGATTATTATTTTCTAATAAATAATATAATTGGCGATTATCTTGTGAAAAATTTCGATTTTGACAGCCAGTAGTTATGAATAATGCAAAAGATAAAATTATAAAAATAACTATTTTTTTCATAAGCATTCTCCTAAAACAACTTTCTTTTTTTTAGCCAAATGGCAATTATAATAGAAATAACAATAGATAAAATAAAGATTAAAAGGAAAGAAGCTTTATTAGTTGCTAAAATACCAAGAGGAACATTCATTCCTAAAAATGAAGCAACCATAGTTGGAATAGAAAAAACTATAGTTATACTTGCTAGAAAACGCATTGCTTCATTTAAATTATTAGAAATAATCGTGCCATAAGTGGCAATTGTTGATGATAAAATTTCACGGTAAATAGTACTCATCTCAATACATTGTTTATTATCAATAATAGTATCTTCTAAAAATTCTTTATCTTCTTCATAGATATCTATTACATATTCTTTACTTATTTTTTCTAAAACAGTATTATTATATTTTAATGATGTAATAAAATAGACTAATGATTTCTCAATTGTTAATAACCCCATTAGTTGTTTATTACTAGTAGAATTTAATAATTGTTGTTCTTTTGGCTCAATTTTTGTTTCAATTTTATTTAAAGCTCTTAAATATTCTTTAGATGTTTCTTCAAATATTTGAAGACAAAATCTACTTTTTTTAGCTGTATAGAAATTAGGTATTTCATTTTTAATAAAATGTTGCAAAATTGAATTTTCTTTTAAAGAAACTGTAATAATATGAAAATCATTGCAAATAATTATTCCCATTGAATATGTATTATATTCTTTTGACTCAGTTTGGTAAGGAATATCAATGACCATTAAAGTGCCAAATTTTGTTTTTTTAATTCGTGGCAAATCTTTTTCAACTAATACTTCAGTTATTGTTTTTTTATCAATATTGACATTTGCAAGAACTTTGGCAATTTCATCTTTTGTAGGATTTAATAAATCTATCCAGCAGTCTTTTTCAATATTAGATATTTCTTTTAATGTTTCTTTAGTTTCTTCATTCTTATATATCTTTATCATTTTACTCACCTTCAGTTTTATTATAACGCATTTTTAAAATTTATAAAGATAATTCACTTATACGTAGATAGTCTTTCATTTAAAAGAAAAGGATAACTTTATATCGTTATCTCTTTTGTTTCTCAAAATTGATTAAATGACCTTTTCCTGCTAAAATAAATTT
>CANRJL010000002.1 GCA_947630935.1 uncultured Bacilli bacterium
AGATTACAGATACATTGAACTAAATCCTGAATATGAATTATATAAAGAACAAGCAAGACATAATCTGCTTAGTCCTAGAGGAATTGAAATTAGAATTAATAGAAGTATACAAGTGGAAGGAACTTTTGGACAAATAAAAAATAATATGAATTATGAAAGAATCAGAAGACGAGGTTTAGAAAAGGTTTCTTGTGAAATTATGCTTATGAGTTTAGGCGTTAACATTAGAAGATATTTTTCAGCATTAAATAATAAAAATATAAAAGAAAATTATTGGGATGCACCTGCAACTTTACAGTCAGAAAAAATGCCTATTGTAAAGCAAAAAGAAAAGAAGCCGTCAAGAAATTAATTATTTAATTTCTCGACAGCCCCTTAATTTTTTCCTTGTAAAAGTTTTTTCTCAAGTAAAGAAACACCCTCATATATAATAAATGATAAAATGATTAAAATAACAATTCCAGCCATTACAATATTTAAATTGAATACTTGTGTACCGTATATGATTAAGTAGCCAATTCCTTTTTTACTAACTAAGAATTCTCCCATTATAACGCCTATTAAAGTCATTGAAATATTTAGTTTTAAAGATGAAATTATGGTTCTTTTGGAACCGGGTATAACTAAATATCTTAGAATTTGTATTTTAGATGCTCCAAAAGATTTTAGTAATTTTATTTTTATTTCATCAGTTCCTAAGAAACCATTATAAATATTTACTATACTAACAATTAAATTAATTAATAAAGCCATAACTATTATTGCTTTAGTATTTGCGCCCACCCATATAATGATGATAGGTCCTAATGCTACTTTTGGTAAACTATTTAACATTGTTAGAAAAGGATCTACTATTTTAGCTAGTGTTTTTATTTCGTAAAGTAAGATGGCAATTAAAAAACCTAATGATATGCCAATAAAGAAAGCTAAAAATATTTCGTATAAAGTTGTTGTGATATGACTTATTAAAGAACCTTCTATAAAAAGATTTTTAATAGTTAAGCAAATTCTTGTAGGACTAGAAAAGATAAATGGGTTTAAGATTTTTTTATTGGCTAATACTTCCCATAAAATTAGAAAAGTTATAATAATCAACAATTGCATAAAAATAACAAATCTTCTATTTTTCTTTTCTTTTAGTAAAAATTTTTTTTGGTTAGCTGACATAGACATCTAAGTCCTTCCAAATTTGATCATATAGTTCACTAAATTCTTTAGTTTTCCGATTATCTATAGGGTTGTCTGATGGTAAATTGATTTCATAAATTTTTTTAATTGAACATGGTCTTTTCGATAAAACTACTACTCGGTCTGATAAACTTACAGCTTCTCCTATGTCATGGGAAACTAAAATGGTTGTTATTTTTTCTTTTTTTATAATATTAAAGACATCTTTACTTACAGCGAGTCTTGATTGATAATCTAAAGCTGAAAAAGGTTCATCTAATAATAAAATATCAGGTTTTAAAGCAAGCGTGCGAATTAAAGCAACTCTTTGTTTCATTCCACCTGATAATTCATTAGGATATTTATTGTTAAATTCTTCTAAATTATAAGTTTTTAATAATTTTTTGACATATTCTTTATTTTCCATTGTATCTTTTTTGGCTATTTTTAAACCTAAGATAGCATTTTCATAAATTGTTAACCAAGGAAATAAAGCATCGTTTTGCAACATATAACCAATTGTCGGTTTAGCTTTACTAAATTTAAATAAACCGTTTGATTTATTTTCAATGTTAGCTAAGATGCCAAGTAAAGAAGATTTACCACAGCCACTTGTTCCTACAATGGTTACAATTTCGCCTTCTTTTACTTGTAAAGAAATATTTTTGATAGCTTTTATTTCGCCTTGTTTAGTATAATAAGATTTTTCTAAGTTAGTTATTTCTAAAATATTATTCATTTGTTAAATTATGAAATAAATCATTATATGGTACATAGCCTTCTAATAAATTATTTTGAATCATAATATCTTCTAAATTTTTAACCATTTCTTCTGAAATATGAGTATCTTTTAACCAAGTATCATTTTCTTTATAACGATTAATAATTGTTTCTAAATCATTTAGTTTAGTATCTGGAAATTGTTTTATAATAGTTTGAGCAATTGTTTTAGGACTATTTTCTTCCGTAAATTGCAAACCTTTATTAATTGCCGTATTAAATTTTTCTAAAAGTTCTTTATTATTTTCTAAAAAACTTTTTTTAGCATAAAAAGCAGTGTAAGGCATTTCTCCTGAGTATTTGCCAATTGATTCAACAACATATCCTAGTCCTTCTTTTTCAATTAATGTAGCATTTGGTTCAAATAGATTAACAAAATCACCAGTATTGCCAATAAAAGAACCACTTAAAGCTGCAAATTCTACTGAGTAATTTAAATTTATTTTGGCTTTATCAATTCCAGCATTTTTAAGGGCATTTAGAAAATTTAAGGCTGGCATTCCCCCAAGTCTTCCTACTAAAACTTCTTTACCATATAAATCTTCTAATTGGAAATCTTTATTTCTTGAAACAATAAATTGGCCATCTCTTTTTGTAAGTCCAGCAAAAGTTATTAAATAATCTTCTTCTTGTCCTTCATAGACATAAATTGCACTTTCTGGGCCAGCAAAACCTATTTGAGTATCGCCAGATATAACACTTGTAGCAACTTTATCAGCTCCAGGGGTTAATACTAGTTCAACATCAATTTCCTGTTCTTTAAAATAACCGTTTTCAATTGCGACATATAAGGGAGCATAAAATGGACTATGTGTGACTTCAGCTAATTTTAATTTTGTCGGTTTTAAACTTTCAGTTTTAATATCATTTCTAAACAAAATAAAGGCAATAAGTCCTATTAAAGCAATGCCGAAAACTATTCCAATTCCAATAATTCCTTTTTTCAAAAAAATTCCTCCTTTTTTTCATTTATAGCATATGCATTAAATAAAAATCAGTGATTTATTTATAGTTTTCATTTACAAAATTAAAAACCTTTGTTATAATAATCACAATATAAAGGGAGTGACTTATCATGACTGTGATAACAGAAACATTATTAGATAAGCTGTATAATTTGCGTGGTGAAGATAGTACAATTTTAAAAGAAATGAATGCTCAAAAGCAAAAAGCAGAAGAAACAAAAAAACAAACAACTGAGCAAAAAGGAATTCTTCAAAATGAGATTCAAGATTTAAAAAAATTAAAAGAAGAATTAGAAGAACAAGGCGAAAAATTTAAAAACTTATTACAGGGTATTGATCGCGAAGATTATAGTACTGTTTTAGCACGATTAAAGATTGATTTTGACCCTGAAGGTCTATTAGAAAGATTAAATAAAAATCTTCCTAAAACAATTGAAAATGTTGAAAAAGACACCCAAAAAAGTGAAGAAGAACTTGTCAAAGTAGAGGATGAAATGAATCGAGCAATCACAACTATTGAAGAATTGGGAATCAGAAAAGATACTGCCTTAGCTAATCAAGAAAAACTAAATGAATATATTGATTTAGCTTTATCAGGTAGAATTAATATTACTAGAGATTCAATTACTTCTCTTTTAGAAGAATTTCATTTTAATGAAGAAGAACAAAGAGAAGCAGCCAAAATATTAATGTTCCCAGAAGATGCCTTATATGCTTATGATGAAAAAATTAAAGCCAAAGATAAATCTGGTAAAAGTATTTCAGAAGTTATTCAAGAAGCTAAACATATTAGTTTTGAAGAAAAAACAAAAGAACCTGAGGAAGAACCAATATTTAATGATAACAATGAAATATCAGCTGAACCATCAATGGAAGATATGATTAATATTTTGCAACAATTAGGAATTGATTACTTAGATTTCTCAAGTAAAGAAGTAAATAAATTATTTGACAATTTTGATTCAGAAGTAATTAAGGAAAATGTTAATTATATTACATCTTTAAATATAGATAAAAATATCTTTAATAATCACATTGAATTATTATACGATAAAGAACTTCAAGACAAAATTACAATTTTAAAAAATATTGGCAAAGAAATAAAAGATATTTATTTGAACCCTACAGTGTTAACAAAATATAATAAAGAACAATTAAATGAAGCTATAGAATTATTAAATAGTAATGGGTTGGATCCAAAAAGTGTTCCACTTATGGCTTATTAGGAGGTAGTAAAAATGGATTTATATAAAGAAACAGTTAGTTTTTTAGAAAATGCTTTTGAATCTGATTTAACCTCTTTACAAAAAATGATAGTTTATCTAAATATAAAATTACCTGAAGAAAAAATAGATGTCGTAAAATTTGCTAGTGAAAATCATTTGATTCCATGTTTGGAACTTGTTAAACTATTTTCTTATGGTTATTTAGTTGAAAATTTTTGGAATACATTAGAACCATTAGAAATAGAAAAGTATAAAGATAATCTTTCTTTGTTTTTAGAAGCATTAGCTAGTTATGAAAAAGAAATTTATAGTAATACAGGAAATTTAGAGTATTTAAAAAAATATGAAATTTCCGATATTCAAAATAAAATACCAAATCTTATGCTAAAAGAATTATCAGATAATAAAAAACTAGTTGAAGAAAATATCAATTATTTGCTTAATTTAGGAATTTTAAATATCAAAGATATCTTTGAAAAATATTATGAATTATTTTTAATGGATAACAGCAATTTTATAGATATATTTAACAAATATGACCGCGAAGATTTAATTGCTAAATTAGAAAAAAATGTTGGTATTTTAGAATATTTATAAAAATTAAGTGCATGAGATACTTAATTTTTATTTTTTAATAAAGAATTAATATAAAAAGTTTCAAAATAATACAATTTAAAAAGACACCTAAAAAATAAAAGAAAGACAGGTGATTTAAATTATGCATGTTTAAAATAAGAAATATTTTTTAGCGTTTTGTTTCAATTTGACAAAAAAGCTAAATAATCATACAATATAAACTATAAAAAAGGAGTTTGATTTATATGCGAAAAAAATATTTTTGGCTTGCGCTAGGTATTTTAGTTTTAATACCTTTTCTAAAAGCTAAGGCGATAGTTTATAAATATTTAGATTTTACTGATACTGAAAAAAAATATGTATTTAGAGATCTAAATACAAAATATGGTAATTTAGATGTTGATGGGTACGAATTATCTAAAGTTAATGAACATGATTTTTTATTAAAATTAAAAAATGTTTATGCATCTGAAATTATTTTACCTCAAGATGATGCTGATATAGGAAGAAGTATGTATGATGAAGAAGATAAACCTCGTGAATCATATGTAACAGTCATTTTAGAAGGTGATAACTATATCTATGGCACTCATCAACAAAGTGGTTTTATAGCTAATCCTACTAAAGGAACAACAATTACTGGTTCAGGTAATTTAACTATTAATGCTCATCAAGGTATTACTACTTGGGGTAATTTAACTATAAATGGGACAGGAAATTTTAATATTAACAGTGCTACGCGTGGTTTTAGTTCTACATATGCTATTAATATTTTAGGTGGAAAATATAAAATAAATTCTCATTTAGAATCATTACTTGCTAGTGGCGATGTATCGCTTACCAATGCTACTTTTGATTCTACAACTACTAATAATTATAATAATTTTGAATCTTATGGTAATGTTAATATCAGTAATTCAACACTTAATATTAACAACGGTGCAAAAGGTTTGGTTAGTCAAAAACTAACTATTAATAATTCTAATGTTAATGCCACTGGTGTTTTAAATGCCCTTATTGCTAGTGGTAATATTGATATTTTGGGTGGCCAATTAATTGCTTCATCTAATACAAGAAGACAAGCCGCTATTGATAGTGCTAAATCTATTAATTTAAATAATACTAATGTTGCTATAACTGCTTTAGGAAATGGTTTGACTGCTCGTAATGAAAAAGAATCAGTTATAACAGTAGGTAAAGGAACAACTTTAAAAATTAATATTACTGGAAGAGCTGTTGCTAACATTTATGATTGTGATGGCTATGCCTTTGCAAGTGTTAATGACGTAGTTATTAAAAATGGTGCTCATTTAGATGTTGTTGGGCCTAATGGTGTTTTTTTAAAAAGACCAAAATTTGAAGAAGGGCCATATTATTTATTAGCTGGAACCACAGCTTCTAATGATAAATATCATCGCTATGCTGTTAAAAGAAGTAAAGAATATGTTACAACTTTTGATAGTGAAGTAAGAGCCCTTGAAACTGTTTATACTAATGATACAACCTCTCCTGTAATAAGTGGCCTAGATAATAATGCATATTGTGAGGCTCCTCTTGCTACTGTAACTGATGAAAATATAATTGATTCAATTACTGTAAATGGTTCTAAAATTAAAAATTATCTGGAAAATAAAGATACCAAAAAGTCTTTTGTAATACCTAATACTGGTAAAAATATTAAAGATATAATTGTCAAAGACTTATTAGGCAATACAACTAAAAAAACAATTACTGTTTATAATAGCCATAGTTTAGAGCCTAAAATAAGAGAAGGGGTAAAGCCTACTTGCGATAAAAAAGGTTATCATTATGTTGATTATTATTGTACTCATTGTCACAAACTAATTAAAACAGAAGTTGTTACAGATGAAGCTACTGGTCATGTTTATGGTGCTTGGCAAATATCTGGAACAACTAAAACACGAACTTGTCAAAAATGTGGCCATACTGAAAGTGAAAATATAACTATTAATACCACCAAAGTAGTGTTATCAACAGTTAATTATAATTACGATGGAAAGGCTAAAACTCCAAGTGTAACAGTCAAAGATGATACTAACAAAGTTCTTAAAATCAATAGTGATTATACAGTTAAATATTCTAATAATGTCAATGCGGGAACAGCAACAGTAACTGTTACAGGCAAAAATAACTATCGCGGTGAGGTTAAGAAAACTTTTACAATTAAAAAAATAGATAATACCTTAACAGCTAGTAATATTACAAAAAGTTATAATGCTAAATCTCAAAGCTTTAACTTAAATGCTAAACAAAAAGGTAATGCAAAATTAACTTATAGTAGTAATAATAAAAATATTAGTGTTGATAAAAATGGCAAAGTTACCATTAAAGCTGGCTATGTTGGTAAAGCAAATATTACCATAACAGCGCCTGCAACAAATGGTTATAACAAAGCAACCAAAACAATTACTGTAACAGTTAATAAAATAAACAATAGTCTTACAGTTAGTAATGTTACAAAAAGTTATAATGCTAAAGCCCAAAGCTTTAACTTAAATACTAAACAAAAAGGCAATGCTAAACTAACATATAGTAGTAATAATAAAAATATCAATGTTGATAAAAATGGCAAAGTTACCATTAAAGCTGGTTATGTTGGTAAAGCAAATATCACCATAACAGCACCAGCAACAAATGGTTATAATAAAGCAACTAAGACAATTACCGTGACTTGTAATCCAACTTCTGCTCAAATTTCAAAAATAACTAACTCAAGTAGTAAAAAAATAACTGTTAAATGGAATAAAAATAAAATAGCTAATGGTTATCAAATTCAGTATTCTCAGGATAAGAATTTTAAAAAAGATGTTAAAACCATAACTATTAATAAAAATAATATCTTGTCTAAAGATATAACTAATTTAATCAAAAATAAAACTTACTATGTAAGAGTACGGACTTATAAAACAATTTCAAAAGTAAATTACTATTCTTACTGGAGTAAAGTTCAAAAGATATTAATTAAAAAATAATAAAAGAAACGATTAAAATTCGTTTTTTTTAAATGCCTATATTTATAATAAAACTCCCAAACAACTAATTTACATCTTAAAATATCCATGATATAATTACTTTACTGCTGGGATAGCTCAGTTGGTAGAGCACATCACTCGTAATGATGGGGTCGCAAGTTCAAATCTTGTTTCCAGCACCATTTTAAATAAAACTCAAATCATCAATTAGAGTTAGCAAAAACGCTTTTAAACAAAAGGCGTTTTTAATAAATTAAAATAAAAAATGGAGGAAGTATTATGACTTATATTAAAACACCAGTTAAAGGAATGCGGGACTTTTTACCTAAAGAAATGGAATTAAGAGAATATGTTTTAAATGTAATGAAAGAAACATATGAAAATTTTGGCTTTGAATTAATTGGCACCCCTACAGTTGAGCATATTGAAAATTTAAGTAATAACCAAGGAGGCGAGAATGAAAAACTAATTTTTAAAATTTTAAAAAGAGGCGAGAAATTAGAAAATGCTAACTTAGCAGATTTAACTACCTTAGTTGATAGTGGCCTTCGTTATGATTTAACTGTTCCTTTAGCCAGAATGTATGCTAATAATATGCAAAATTTAAACTATCCTTTTCGGGCTTTTCAAATTGGCTATAGTTATCGAGCAGAAAGACCCCAAAAAGGCCGTTATAGAGAATTAATGCAATGTGATTTAGACATTTTAGGTGAAAAAACTAACTTAGCTGAAATAGAAATGATAATTGCCGTGGTTACTTTTTTAAAAAAATTAGATTTTAAAGAGTTTAAAATTAAAATTAATGACCGTCGCATTTTAAAAGCCATGGTTGATTATGCTGAAATTCCAAGTGCAATGATAGATGAAGTTTTAATTTCTTTAGATAAATTTGATAAAATTGGTAAAGAAGGAGTAGAACAAGAATTAAAAGAGAATGGTCTTAAAGAAACATCTATAAATAAATATTTAACTAAGGCCATGGAAAATAAAACAGATTTAAAAACTTTTTGCCAAAATTTGCCAATAGACCAAAGTGTTGTTCAAAATTTAGAAGAAATTATCGAAAATGTTAATGAAAACGTCAATGCTACTATTGTTTTTGACCCTACGTTAGTAAGAGGAATGGGCTATTATACTGGACCAATATTTGAGATTATGGCTGATAATTTTCCTAGTGCCATTGGTGGTGGCGGAAGATATGATGAAATGATTGCAAAGTTTTCTAATAAAGAAGTTCCAGCTTGTGGGTTTTCTATTGGCTTTGAACGCTTAATCTTATTATTAGAAGAAAGAGCTTATCAAATTGCCCAACCAAAAGAAAAAATATGTTATCTTTTAAAAAAAGAAACTTCAGCTGAAGAAAAAGCTAAAGTAATAAATATAGCAAATAAAATGCGTCAACAAAATAAAATAGTGAAAATAGTTGTTAAAAGCAAAAATTATAAATACCAAAAAGAAACATTAACAAATGACAACTATCAAATAATTGAAGAGTGGTAAAAAATACCATCTTTTTTTTTAAAATTTAGGCCATACTATAAATAGCTAAAAATAATTAACAACTGTGTAAAAATTACTCAAATTAATCATAATATTAATAGAAATATTTAAAAATGAAAGGAAAGATATTATGAAAAAAAATATAGGACTAATTGCTTTCTTTATTATCTTATTAGTGTCATTAAATTTCGATTCAACAAATGGTTTAGAAAAAAATGCCATAAGTTTTACTAATTTAAATAGTAATGATTTTGTATCATTTGTCAACGAAAAAGCTATTGCCAACCGTATTAGTCAAATTTGTACAACTGATTTTTGTGAATATGTAAAAGGTAAAAATATTGAAGAATCTTTAGAAATATTTAAAAAGAATTATGAAAAATTTTTACAAAATAATGGCTACATTGACACTGCTCGAACTACAATTTTAAAAGGTTTTCCAATTACTAAAGTTCTCGTCTTAGACTAAATCTCCTTGATAAATATTTTGTCGTTTCATTTCTTTATCAATGTCATTTAACACTACAAATTTTTTTAAAAGCCAAAGAGGAGCAACTAAATCTTCTTTATTAGGGTCGCCAGTGATGCGATGTATGACAATATTTTTATTTAAATAACGGAGTTGTTCACAAACAATTGCAATATATTCTTCTTTAGTTAAAATTGGAAAATGTTCTTTATTATAAATTTCTGCCAATGGTGTATTTTTTAAAATATGGAGCATATGAATTTTAATGCCATCTATTCCCAATTGATTTAAATATTTTACAGTTTCTATCATATCATTTTTACTTTCATAAGGTAGACCATTAATAATATGGACAACTACCGCAATCTTTCTTTTTTTAAGTTCCTTTACACAATTAGTAAAATTCTCTAAATCATGACCTCTATTAATAAATTTTAAAGTTTTAGCGTGTATCGATTGCAAACCAAGTTCAACAGTTAAATAAGTTTTTTTATTTAATTCTTCTAAATAGTCCATAACTTCATTAGAAATAGAATCACTTCTAGTCGCAATTGCAAGACCAACAACATTTGGCTGCCTTAAAATTTCTTCATAGCATTTTTTTAAAATAGGTAAAGGTGCATAAGTATTCGTACCAGCTTGAAAATAACCAATATAATAGCCATCTTTCCATTTCTTTTCCATTCTTGCTTTGACTTCTTCAAATTGCTTAACTAATGAATCTTTCGGGTCACCCGCAAAATCACCACTTTGATGCGCACAAAAAATACAACCATAGTTATTTTTAATATTTGGGCATCCAAAACCTGGGTTTAAACTTATTTTAAAAACTTTTTTTCCAAATTTCGTTTTATAAAAATAATTTAAAGTATGATAACGTTTATTATCAAAACTATAAGAAAACATAAAATCACCTACGAACATTATAGCAAATTGCCCAAGAACATGATATACTTTAATTAAGAAAAGGTAAGGGGTAATATTAATGAATGAATCTTATACACAATTTAAAATTGATTATGCCAATGCAAAAAGTAAACCAGAAGCAATTATTCAAGGAAATACATATCGAATTACAATTTTAACTGAACGCTTAATTCGCTTAGAATACAGTAAAGAAGGGCAATTTTTTGATTCCTTAACTGAACAAGTAATTAATCGGAATTTTCCTGTTCCTAAATTTAAATTTACACAAGATGAAAAAAAACTAGAAATAGAAACATCATATTTCAAATTAAAATATTTAAAAGAAAAACCTTTTGAAAGTTATAATATGGAAGTCCAATTAAAAAATACTGATAAATCTTGGTCTTTTAATAATAAAGAAGTTCGTAATTTTAAAACAAGTGGTTCAGGTTTTGTTAATGGTAAATTAACTTATGAAAAGGGTTTATATTCAGTCGATGGGTTTGTAAGTATTGATGATTCCAAAAGTATGGTCTTCACCCCTGATGGTTATTTAGAACCACCAACAACTTTGCGAACAGATATTTATCTATGGATGTATCGGCGGGACTTTGGGTACTGTTTAAAAGATTATTTTATGTTGACTGGTTATCCGATGCTTTTACCTAAATATGCTTTAGGTATTTGGTGGAATAAAAATGAAGTTTATTCTATGCCTCAAATTGAAGATTTAGTTCAAAAATTTGCCAAAAATGAAATTCCTTTATCAATTATATTATTAAATGAAAATTGGCATATTAAAGACAAAAATAACCCTAATCGTTTTAAAACAGGATATACTTTTAATACTAATTTATTTCCTGACCCAAATTATTTAGCTAAATATTTGCATCAAAATGGAATAAAACTTGGTTTAGAAATTGACCCATCCGAAGGAATTATGCCTCATGAAGATGACTATGAAACAATTGCTAAAAAAATGAACTTAATGGAGAGAAGTACTATTCCTTTTAATATATATGATCGCGCCATATTAGAAAATTATTTTAAAGTATTATTAAAAAATTTACGTAAAAAAGGTGTTGATTTTTTTGCAATAGAATATCAAAAAGCCAATACTAAAGAAGAAAAAAGGGCCTTAATTCATTATCATTACATGGAAGATTGTAAAAATAGCCAACATCGTGGCTTTCAAATATCTGAAAATTTAAGCATCGCCCCTCATCGTACTTCCGTCTTAAATAGTGGTAAAGATAAAGTTGACTTTGCAACCTTAGCCGAATTGCCTTTTTATAATTCACTTGCTTCCAATAAAGGAATTTCATGGTGGAGTCATGCCATAGGTGGTTATGAACAAGGAATAGAACAAGCTGAATTATATAGTCGGTATGTACAATTTGGTTGCTTTAGTCCCATTTTTCGTTTTTCATCCCAGAAAGGTAAATACTATAAACGTGAACCTTGGTTATGGGATATCAAAACAAAAAATATTGTTCGAGACTATACCCAATTAAGACAACGCTTAATTCCTTATTTGTATACTGAAAATTACAAATATCATAAAACAGGTTTACCAATAATTCAGCCATTATTTTATACTCATCCTGAAATTTATGATGAACCAAAATATAAAAATGAATATCATTTTGGAACGGAACTTTTAGTCGCGCCTATTACAACAGGAAAAGACTTTGTTATGAACCGAACAATTCAACACATTTTTCTTCCTCAAGGAATGTGGTATGACTTTAAAACAGGTAAAAAATTCCCTGGTAATAAACGTTATGTAACTTTTTATAAAGACCATGATTATCCCGTTTTTGCTAAATCTGGTTCTATTATTCCTTTAAGTATCTTAAGTAAAAAATTAAATGACTTATCTATTCCCCAAAAATTAGAAATTCATATTTTTCCAGGCAAAAGTAATATTTACAATCTTTATGAAGATGATGGCGAAAGTGCTGAATATCAAATGGGCGAATATGCTATAACTGCCATAGATTATAATTATTTACAAAATAATTACACTGTAATTATTCACCCCTTAGAAGGAAATTTAGCCATTTTACCACCGACAAGAGATTATAAAATTCGTTTTCGGAATACCCGTAAAGCTGATGATGTAATTGTTTACCAAAATCAAGAAATAATCGATAAAATTTGTTATGTTGAAGATACAGATTTCATTGTTGAAGTAAAGAATGTGTCTACTAAGAGCCAATTGACAATAAATTGTAAAGGAAGAGATATTGAAATAGATGCTGTCCGTTTAATAAATGAAGAAATTGATTCTATAATCAATGATTTACCAATTGAAACAACTATGAAAGAAACCCTTGCAGAAATTTTATTTAGTGAAATAGATATTAATAAAAAAAGAATTGAATTAAAAAAATTAAAGAGAAAAGGTTTAGATACTCGCTTTATTAGAATGTTAATTAGAGTCTTAGAATATGCTCAATAAAATACTTGACGAAACTTTATTTTAACTTATAATAAATGACTAGGCGATGTAAAATGACACTAGAAAAAAACTTAGAAATGGCTACCAAAATAATTCAAAATGGTTTTGCTAACACCCTTTATTTACGAAAATTTGAGCAAATCTATCCTTTTGCTAATGAAAACCTCAAAGCTGCTTTTAAAAACTTTGATTTTACAGGTAAAAAATGTTTAACCGTTTTAGCTAGTAGTGACCAAGCATTAGAAATGATAAGTAAAGGAGCCAAAAAAATAGTTACTTTTGATATAAACCCCTTAACTAAATATTATTTCGAATTAAAAAAAGCTGCTTTAATTGCCAATTTTTCTCTAGAAGAATATTTAAACTATTTTAGTTATTATCAAGAAGGTTATCCAAATTTAATTATAAATAAAGAAAGTTTTAACCAATCAGCATTTGCTAAAATAAAACCATATTTAGAAAAAGAAAGTTATCTTTTTTGGCATTATTTATATCAAAGATATGAACCATTAATTATCAGAAAATGCTTATTTTCTTATGATGAAATAAATCAAAAAACTTTACCCAAGAGTTTATCATATTTAGAAAATAATAATTTTATTCAATTAAAAAAAAGAATAAAAAACATTAAGAATAATTTTATAATCAGCAATGTTACCGATTTACCAAAATTTTTCCAAGAAAAACAAGATTATATATATTTATCAAATATTATTCAATATGCTGAAGAGTTATTTCCCCCAAAAATGACTGATTATATCACCCAAGAAACTTATCAAAAAGAAGCCTTAAATTATTACAAAAAGCATTTAGAACAAATAAAATCTTTACTAAATACCCAAGGATATTTATTAGGTGGTTACATATATAGCTCCAATATAGATGATGAAATGGTCGCAATTTTTAATTCTAAAGTAAGACAAGCAGTTTTTAACCAAGATTTAATTATTTCCTTTCCTTCTATCGAATCTTTTTATCCTGAAAACTCCTTTTCAAAAGATTCTCTTTTAATTTTAAAAAAAGATTGAAAATCTAGTTTAAATTTCATATAATACTTAAAAGCGATGAAAAAAGAGTAGTAATAAAAGTATTTTTTTAAGAGACTTTGTGGTAGGTGTAAACAAAGAAAAAACTTTTATGAACTTGCTTTTGGATGCTTATAGGAGAATCTCCTTTATCAAAGAAAAGATAAATATAGGATGGTACCGTCTTTAATGACTCCTTGTGGTATCATCTTTTATTATTTAAATAGAAAGGAATTATTTATGGAACAAATTATCTATGATATCTTATTTTTTCTCATAGTTTTTGCAATTATTTTTACCATTAATTATTTAGTCTATTTAAAAAAAATAAAAAAGGGTAAACATCTTGAAATAGTAGATTATGTGGTCTTACGGTTTAATTTAGATTCTAAAAAAATAAATGCCCGCAGGATGATTTTAGCAATAAGCTTAATAAATGCTTTTATTATTTCTTTAGTATCAACCGTAATTACTAAATTAAATATAGCCATTATTTGGCAATTTATGATTGGCTTTGTCTTACTATTTGGGTTAATTTATTCTTTATATGAAATATATGGTAAATATTTAATAAAAAAAGGATATAAAAGAAAGAAGGAAAAAATAAAATGAATATGTTAGAAATTGAAAAAAAATGGCAAAATTATTGGGATACTCATCACACTTTTGAAGTTAAGAACAATGATACTAAACCACCTTATTATGTGTTAGTAGAATTTCCTTATCCTTCTGGCAGCGGCCTTCATGTTGGTCATGTGAGAAGTTATACGGCTCAAGATGCTATTGCCCGAATGAAAAGAATGCAAGGATATAATGTTTTATATCCAATGGGTTGGGATGCCTTTGGAGCACCTGCTGAACAATATGCTATTAAAAATCACATTCATCCTAAAGAAGCAGTGCAAGAAAATATCAAAACATTTAAACAGCAAATGAAAAATTTAGGTTTTTCCTTTGATTGGACTAGAGAATTTTCAACTACAGACCCTGAATATTATAAATGGACTCAATGGCAATTTTTACAATTTTATAAACATAATATGGCATATAAAGCTACAATTTCGGTAAATTGGTGTCCAAATTGTAAAACTGTTTTATCAAATGAAGATGCAGCAGGAGGAGTTTGTGAACGTTGTGGAAATGCAGTTGAACAAAAAGAAAAATCACAATGGATGCTTAAAATGGCTAGCTATGCTGAAGATTTATTAAAAGGGTTAGATGATACGAATTTTGCCAATAAAGTAAAACTTGGTCAAATTAATTGGATAGGAAAATCGAAAGGCGTCGAAGTCGATATAGATATTGTTGGTGGAGGAAAGTTTAGTATTTTTACAACTTGTATCGAAACTATCTACGGCATTACTTTCTTTGTTATTGCTCCAGATGGAAAATTAATTAAAGAATTATTGCCTCGAGTTAAAAATAAAGAAGAAGTCTTAAAATATATTGAAGAAACTAAGAAAAAATCTAATATGGCTCGTACTGAGTTAAATAAAGGTAAAAGTGGTTGTGAACTTATTGGAATTAAAGCCCTTCATCCAATTACTAAAGAAGAAGTTCCTGTTTTCTTAGGTGATTTTGTTTTAGGCGAATATGGTACTGGAGCTGTCATGGCTGTTCCTAGTCACGACCAAAGAGATTTTGAATATGCAATTGCTCACAATTTAAAGATGAAACAAGTTATTGCTGGCAAAGATACCACCAATGAAGCCTATGAAAAACAAGATTATTTAAATGTTGGGGCAAAGCTTATCAACAGTGCCGAATTTACTGGTTTAACTGTTGAAGAAGCCAAAGAAAAAATTACTGCAAAATTAGTTAAAGAAGGTCTTGCTAGAGTTGTTAACAACTATAAAATGCGGGACTGGATATTCTCTAGACAAAGATTTTGGGGTGAACCTATTCCAATGATTTATTGCAAAGATTGTGGCTGGGTCCCAATGGCTGAAAAAGACTTACCATTATTACTTCCCGATGTTGCTGAATATCTTCCAACGGACGATGGCGAAAGTCCTTTAGCCAAAATAACTGATTGGGTAAATACAACTTGTCCAAAATGTGGTAAACCAGCTAAAAGAGAAACAGATACCATGCCTAACTGGGCAGGTTCAAGTTGGTATTTCTTAAGATTTATGGACGCTCATAATGACCAAGAATTTGCTAGTATGGATGCCATGAAATATTGGAATAGAGTAGATTGGTATAATGGGGGAATGGAACACACTGCTAGACACTTATTATACGCCAGATTTTGGGTTCAATTTCTTTACAATATTGGTCTAGTTCCTCATAAAGAAATGATTTGGACAAGAGTTAGTCATGGTATGGTTTTAGGAACTAACAATGAAAAAATGAGTAAAAGTAAAGGAAATGTTATCAACCCTGATGATATTATTAAAGAATATGGAGCTGATACTTTAAGAGTTTATGAATCATTTATGGGCGATTATCAAGCTGATGTTCCATGGAGTACCGAATCTTTAAAAGGCTGTAAACGTTTTATAGATAAAGTAATCCGTTTAAAAGATAAAATAGGTAATCTAACTGGCTACCAAAAAGATTTAGAACCCCTAATTCATAAAAGCATCAAAAAAGTTGAATATGATACTTTACATTTAGGTTATAATACGGCCATTTCAACCTTAATGATATTAACTAACGCTTTGCAAAATAAAGAAGCCATAAGTAAAGAAGAATATCATGTCTTATTAACTTTATTAAACCCTTATGCTCCTCATATTACTGAAGAATTAAATGAACAAATCGGTTATCCACCTCTTTGTGAATCATCTTGGCCAAAATATGACGAAGCTAAAACAATCGATGAAACTAAAATAATTGGAGTTCAAGTAAATGGTAAATTAAGAGGAGAAGTAGCAATAAATACCAACGAAGAAGAAAAAAGTGTTCGCGAAAAAGTCTTTAATATTGAAAATATTCAAAAATATCTTGCTGGTAAAGAAGTAGTTAAATTTATTTATATTCCCAATAAAATAGTTAATATAATTGTAAAATAAAAAGCACATTCCGTGCTTTTTAATTACGTTCATCGATTCTTTTCTTACTAATTAATTTTTTATTATCATAAGTTACTAAATTACAAATCGTAGTTTTCATTGCTTTAGATAACTCATATAAATATTCAACACTCATATTTATTTCACCACGTTCGATACTTGCTAAATATTTTGGATTCATATTAAATTGTGAATAAAATTTTTCTTGAGATAAGCCACTTTGATAACGTATAAATCGTAAATTAATTCCAATAATCTTTTTAATATCTTCCATAGGTACCTCACTATAATAAGTTTATTGTGTAGCAAAATTGAAGTCTACCCACACATAACTACACAAATTGACTTTTTCGAAAAATTATTATAAGATTAAAAATATTAAAGAGGTACTAGAGATGAAAAAAATTAAAACAAAAATAAAAAAATTAGAAGAAGAACGTTTAAAGCATCAATATACATATCAACAAATGGCTGATATGCTAAATATCTGTAAATCATATTATTGGCAAATTGAACATAATAACCGTCGCTTATATTATGATTTAGCTGTTAAAATAGCTAAAATATTTAATAAAAAGCCAGATGATATATTCTTTGATTCTATGAATTAATTTAACATATAATAACCTAGGAGGGTTATTTAATGGAATTTAAAGATTCTTTTTTTGAAAAAGTTGAAAAAAAAACAAAGGTAGATAAAAATACCATTCTTTCTCTAGCGCATAAATTACAATCAGGCAATATGAAAGATAAAGCAACCTTAAAAGAAGTCATAGATACATTAAGTAAGATAACTGGCAAAAAAGTAAGCGAACAACAAGAAGAAAAAATAATTTCAACTATTATTGAAGATAAAGTTCCCAAAGATGTTGGCAAAATGTTTTAAGAGATTTTATCTCTTTTATTTTTTGATTTTTCTTCCAAATAAAACATCTAAAGAACAATCATAATTTTTAGCAAATTCTACTGCATACATAGTTGTAATTAAACATTTTCCAGTTTCATATTTATGAATATTTGATTGAGTTGTATTTAAAGTATTAGCAATTTCATTCTGCGTAAGCTTCCGTTCTTTCCGAAACTTCTTTAAATTCTTAGCTACTAAAGCTTTATCAATTTCTTTATGACATTTAATTTTTTCTTCTTTATCAGTTAAACCAAGCATATAGTCCATACTAATTTGATAATGATTAGCAATATTATATAGACGTTTTATTGGAATAATATCTTTTCCACATTCCCATCCAGCATATGTAGCTCGTTCAACTTTTAATATTTTAGCTATTTCTTTCTGAGTATATCCCTCATAACTTCTTAATTCTTTTAGTCTTTCTGCAAACATAACTACCACCTGATATTAATTTTCTCAAGAAAAAAGTAATTATTCGGTTTTCTGTGGGTTATTATGATAAATGTGTTATAATATTTATGAGGTAGTAAATATGAAAAGACAAAAATTAATATCATTAAGAAAAGAATATGGCTATAGTCAGTATGATATGGCCAAAAAATTAAACATAACTCAAAGTCATTATAATCAAATAGAAAATGGTAAAAAGAAAATATTCTATGATTTTGCTATTAAAATAGCCAAAATATTCCATTTAAAACCAGACGATATTTTTTATATTGAAAATGAATCATAGATTTAAATTTTTAACATATAGTTTGATAGGTGATAAGTATATGGATAAAAAAGAATTATTACAATCAATGGCTAAAAGAGGAAATGGGGAAATTTATTTAGGTGTTGTTGGGGCTGTTCGAACTGGCAAATCAACATTTATTAAAAGATTTATTGAAAATTTAGTTGTTCCAAGTATTACCGATGAATATGAGAAAAAACGTTGCTTAGATGAAATACCCCAAAGTGCTCAAGGCAAGACTATTATGACTACTGAACCAAAATTTGTTCCCAGTAATGGTGCCAAAATTAAAGTTGATGATTTTGAAGCTGAAATTAAATTAGTTGATTGTGTCGGTTATGTTATACCAAATGCTGTGGGATATGTCGATTCTGATGGTAACCCCAGAATGATTAAAACTCCCTGGTTTAGCGAATCAGTTCCTTTTGTTGAAGCAGCCGAAATTGGTACAGAAAAAGTAATCAAAGACCATTCAACAATTGGCATTGTAGTAACAACCGATGGTTCTTTCGGTGAATTAACTAGAAATGACTATATTGAAGCTGAAGAAAAAGTAATCAGCGAATTAGCAAATATCGGAAAACCATACATTATCATTTTAAATACAGCACATCCTAATGCCATTGAAACTAAAAATATAGCCAACGAATTAAGAGAAAATTATCATGCTCCTGTCTTACCTATTTCCGTTGAAAAAATGGGCGAAGAAGAAATATTAGAGATTCTAAAAGAAGCTTTATATGAATTTCCAATTTTAAACATTGAAGTATCAATTCCTGAATGGGTTCATGTTTTACCTAATACTAATGAAATAAAAAAACATTATATTGAAAAAGTAAAAGAAAGTATGATGGAAGTAAACAAGGTTCGTGATGTCGAAAAAATTCTAGACTACTATACTGATTCTTCATATATTAACAAAGCTTATATTTCCAACTTAAATACAGCTGAAGGTATAGTAAATATTCGCTTAGAAAGTAGTGATGAACTTTATCAATCAATTTTAAAAGAATTAGTCGGTGATGCTGCGACAAGTAAAGCTGGTTTATTAAAAGTCTTTACTACTTATGCTGATGGTAAAGAAGAATTAGAAAACATGAAAGAAGCTATTAAAATGGCTAAACAAACTGGTTATGGAATTGTTTATCCAACTTTAAAAGATATGAAATTAGAAACTCCGGAAATTATTAAACAAGGTTCCCGTTATGGCGTAAAATTAAAAGCCGTAGCAAGTTCAATTCATTTAATGAAAGTAGATGTAGAAAGTACCTTTGAACCAATCATTGGTAGTGAATTACAAAGCAAGGAATTAATAAATTATTTAATGAAAGATTATCAAACCGACCCATCTAGTATTTGGAAAAGTGAAATATTTGGTCGAAGTTTAGATGTCATTGTTAAAGAAGGAATTCAAGCTAAATTATCAATAATGCCTGAAAATACTCGTTATAAATTAAGCCAAACAGTGACTAAAATTGTAAACAAAGGGTCAAGTAATTTAATTGCATTTGTCATATAATTAAAAAAAAGCATAAATTTATGCTTTTTTTCTTGCAATCATTTGTTTTTTTTGATAGTTTTAATTTGTAAGGATGAAGTCCTTATGGATTGTTATAAAAATACAAAAGGAGGAAGTATTTAAATGACAAAACAAGCGTTAATTGAACGTGCTGCTGAACAAGCAAATATGAGTAAAGCAGAAATGGGCCGTGCTCTAGATGCCATTTTAGATGGAATTACTGCTGGACTTAAAGAAGATGGTGAAGTAGTTTTCGTAGGCTTTGGTAAATTTCATGTTAAAGAACGTGCTGCCAGAGATGGAATCAACCCAGCAACTAAAGAACCAATTCATATTCCAGCTACAAAAGTTCCAGGTTTCAAAGCTGGAAGCAAATTAAAAGATGCAATTAAATAATTAAATCTTTTAAAAAAAGAGCTCTGTTGAAAATAATTTTCTAACAAAGCTCTTTTTAATTTTTTAAAAAATTGCTAAAAAATCTAAAACTAATTAGCAAAAAGGCGATTTTTCCTTGAAAAAACAACAGGTTATGTTATAATTTAATTGCAGATTTAAGTGGGCAGGAATTCCCACTTTTATTAATGGAAAGGGTGAGTTATGCAAGAAATTTTAGAAAAAATTAAAAATGAAATTGTCAAAGCGTTACAACCATATCAAATTGTTGTAGATAGCATTAATTATGAAAAAGAAGGAACTTACTATTTTTTAAGAATCGTTCTAGATAAAAATACTGGCTTAGATTTAGATACTGTTGTTGAAGCAACTAATATTATTAACCCTATATTAGACGAATTAGATTTAATAAAAGATTCCTATATATTGGATGTATCAAGTAAAGAAAGAGGTTAGAAAAATGAAAGGAAAAGAATTTTTAAAAGCTTTAGAACATATTGTAGAAGAAAAACATATCAGTAAAGAAACAGTTTTAACTGCTATGGAAAATGCTTTAGCAAGTGCTTATAAAAAAAATTTTGATTCTAAAACAAATGTAAAAGTAAAAATCAATGAAGAAACAGGTGACATTAAAGTCTATTCATATTATGTTGTAGTCGAAAATTATGATGATGGTCATGAAGAAATAGATGAAAATGGCAATTCCATCAAAGTTCCTCCAACAGTTAATAAAGATGCGCAAATTCTTTTAGAAGATGCTCAAAAAATGGTTCCTGATATTCAAATTGGTGAAACAATTGAACAAGAAGTAACGCCTGAAGATTTTGGCAGATTATCAGCTGGAGCAGCTAAGCAAGTCTTAACTCAAAAAATAAGAGAAGCTGAACGTACTGCTATTATGGAAGAATTTCAAGATAAAGCTGGTGAAATGATGCTTGGCTTACTTGCTATGGAAGATGCTAAAAATTATTATGTTGATTTAGGCAAATCACGAGGCATCTTACCAAAATCAGAAATGATTCCTGGTGAAAATGTTAAAATGGGAACTTCAATTAAAGTATACATAACTAAAGTTGAAGAAACAACCAAAGGACCTTTAATCTTATGCTCTAGAAAGCATTACGGTTTTGTAAGACGTTTATTTGAAACTGAAATTCCTGAATTAGCCGATGGAACAATTGAACTTTATTCAGTTATTCGAGAACCAGGAATAAGAAGTAAAGTAGCAGTTTATTCAAATGACCCTCATGTCGATGCAATCGGCGCCTGCATTGGTGCCGGTGGTAGTAGAATAGGCAACATCTTAAAAGAATTAAATGGTGAAAAAGTAGATTTAATACTTTATTCTGAAAATAAAGAAGAATTTATTGCTAATGCTTTATCACCTGCTAAAAATGTTACCGTAAATATTTTAGACCCAGTCAAAAAAGAAGCTTTAGCAATTGTCACAGATGACAATTTATCTTTAGCTATTGGTAAAAAGGGTTCAAATATAAAATTAGCAAGTAAATTAACAAAATATCATATTGAAGTCAAAACTTTAAGTCAAATAAATGAAGAAGGAAATAGAGAAGAAAGATGATTAAATGCCCATAAAAATATTTTCTCATCAAGCTGACCCAGATGGCTTAGGTTGTATTATATTAAGTAATTTTTGCTTTCCAAAACAAGATTATACTCTTTGTAAAAATGCTTTAGATTTAAACATTAAATTAGCAGATTTTATTAATAATAAAGAATACCTAAACTATTCTAAAATCTTTATTACTGATTTATGTCCTAATATAGATTTACTTACTAAAATTGCTTGTAACCAAGAGTTAGTTAACAAAATATTAATATTTGACCATCATCTTTCTAATTTCGAAAAAATTAAAGATAAAAATTATTCTTTTATTAATATTAATTTAGAAGAATGTGCTACCAGTTTATTTTATGATTATTTAAAAAAACAAGATAACCAAATCTTATCCAGTAAAGCTTGCCAAGAATTTGTGCTATTAACAAAATTACATGATACTTGGGAATGGAAAAAAAGCAATAATTTAGATGCCTATCATTTAGAAACTTTTCTCCATAAATTGGGAGCTGTTGGTTATTTAAATCATTTTATTGCTAAACTTAATTTAACACCAGAACATTTTACATATAATATGGTCGAACAGACTTTACTTGCTGAAGAGTTAAGAGAAGAGCAAAAATATTTAGATAACCTCATCAAAAGAATTATTTATAAAAAAATAAATAAAATAAAATATGGTATAGTTTATGGCCTTTATAATTACCGGAATAGCTTATCAGATAAATTAAAAGATACATTAAGTTGTGATGTTTTAATTTTTCTAGCTGTTGACAATGAAACAATATCATTTAGAAGCATCAATCAAGATGTAAAAGCTAAAAATATTGCGCAAGAATATCAAGGTGGTGGCCATGATTATTCTGCTTCTTGTTCTTTAAATTCAGAAAATGAACAAAAAATCATCAAAAAATATTTAGTTTAGGAGGTCCTTATGAAAGTAAAAAAAATACCAATGCGCACTTGTGTTGTAACTAAAGAAAAATGTGCTAAAAAAGAATTAGTGCGAATAGTTAGAACTCCTTTAAAAGAAGTTGTTATAGATTCAAGTGGCAAACTTAATGGTCGAGGAGCTTATATAAAATTAAATGAAGAAGTTATTAAAAAAGCTAAGAAAAGTAAAATATTAGATAGAACTTTAGAAGTCGAAGTTCCAGATACTATTTATGAAAAATTATTAAATATGTTAGAAAAATAAAAGAAAGGATGTGTTCTATATGACCGTAAAAGAATATGCTGAAAGTATTTCATTATCTGTTGCTGAAGTATTAAAAAAATGTGAAACTTTAGGAATTGAAGCTCAAAATGCTGATTCTATTTTATCCGATGATGATGTTATCAACTTAGACTTTGCTACTAATTTAATTAGTACCGATAGCGAATCTACTTATGAAGAAGAAGATAGTATGGATGAGATAGTTGAAGATTTAGTTGCAACTACTAATGTTCATACTATGAACCCTGAAACCAAAAAGCAAAAAATCAAAAAACGGAATGAAACGGAAAATAAAGATTCCGAATATTCTAATAAACGTAAGGAAATGTACAAACATAAAGAAAAATTAATGTCTAATCAACAAGAAGAAAATATTATTCCTTATAAAGAAAACATGACTGTTTCCAATCTTGCTGAAGCATTAAAAGTAAGTGGCACAGATATTATCAAAAAATTAATGAATCTAGGCTTAATGGCTAGTTTAAATCAAGCTATTTCTTTTGAAAATGCCGAAATTGTTGCCATGGACTATGGCTATACTTTAAAAAGAGAAGAAACGCAAGACATTAGTAATTTCGAAGAATTTGAGATTGTTGATAACGAAAATGATTTACAACCTCGTCCTCCTGTTGTAACAATTATGGGTCATGTCGACCATGGTAAAACAACTCTTTTAGATTATATCAGACATAGTAAAGTAGTAGATACGGAATTTGGGGGAATTACGCAAGCAATTGGTGCTTATCAAATTATCCATAATAATCAAAAAATAACTTTTATTGATACTCCCGGTCATGCCGCCTTTACGCAAATGCGGGCAAGAGGAGCATCTATTACCGATATTGTTATTATTATAGTCGCTGCCGATGATGGTGTTATGCCTCAAACAAAAGAAGCCATTGACCATGCTAAAAGTGCCAACGTGCCAATTATCGTGGCCATAAATAAAATAGATAAACCAAATATTAATATTGAAAAAGTTATGGAAGAAATGGCTTCAAATGGTATTACTCCTGAAAGCTGGGGTGGTGATGTCCCATTTGTTAACATTTCGGCTCATACTGGGGAAGGTATTGATTTATTATTAGAAACAATTCAGATAATTAGTGAAGTAAATGGTTATAAAGCTAACCCTAACCGTTATGCTATAGGAACAGTCATTGAAAGTAAAATGGATAAAAATATTGGGGGAATTGCTTCATTACTAATTCAAAATGGCACATTACGTTTAGGCGACCCTATTGTCGTTGGTACCTCTTTTGGTAAAGTAAGAACCATGAAAGATGACTTAGGAAAAGCTATTGTTTCAGCTGGGCCATCTACTCCAGTAGAAATAACTGGTATTTCTGAAAATCCAAGTGCTGGTGATAAATTTATGGCATTTGAAACTGAAAGTGAAGCTAAAACTGTTGCTAACAAACGTAAAAATATGGCTAAAACAATGCAAAATAAAAAAGAACCAGTATCGTTAGATGACTTATTTAATAAAATAAATGCTGGTCAAAAAGAAATAAATGTTGTCTTAAAAACTGATGTTCGCGGTAGTGAAGAAGCAGTAAAAACAGCTTTAGAAAAAATTGATGTCAAAGGAGTAAGAGTAAAAGTAATAAGAAGTGGTATTGGCACAATTACAGAAAGTGACGTTGTCTTAGCCAATGCTTCCAATGCAATTATTATTGGCTTTAATGTCCGCCCATCTAATACAACTAAAGAAATAGCTAAAGAATATAACGTTGATATCAGATTGTATACTATTATTTATAAAGTAATTGAAGAAATGGAATTAGCTATGAAAGGAATGTTAGATCCTGAATTTGAAGAAAAAATTATTGGGACAGCTGAAATAAGAAAAATATTTACTTTCTCTAAAGTAGGTAAAATAGCTGGATGTTATGTAACCGATGGTTTAATTAAAAATAATGCTAAAGTTCGAATAATTCGCGATGAAATAGTTATTTATGATGGCTTAATTGCTTCAGTTCAACGTGAAAAAGATACAGTTAAAGAAGTTAAAAAAGGCTTTGAATGTGGAGTTACTTTTGAAAACTATAGTGATATTAAAGAAAATGATAAACTAGAAGTATATGAAATGGTGGAAATAAAAAGATGAGTAGTATTAAAATAAAAAGAATAAATGCTCAATTAGTAAGAGTAATAAGTGAAGTTTTATATCAAGCTAATAACCCTTTTTTAAAAAATATTACTATTACCGGTTGCGATACTTCCCAAGATTTATCATATGCTAAAGTCTATTTTACTTCTTTAGAAAATTTAGACAAAGAATATTTAGAACAAGAAATCGCCAAATCAGCTGATTTTATTAGAAAAGAAGTAGCTTTAAAAATAGATATAAGAACTATGCCTAAATTAAAATTTATATTTGATGAATCAATAGAATATGGTAATCAAATTGAACAAAAATTAGCAGAAATTCATCAAAAAGAAAATAAACAGTAACTATAACTATACTGTTTTTTTTGACATTTTTTGCCTTTTTAATTTGCTATAATTTCTAAAAAGAAGGAATTAAAATGAAAGTAAAATGTTTTGATGAAAACCATGAAAAAGATTTAGAATTAAAAATAAATACTTTTTTAATTCAAGAAAATATAGATTTATTAGATATTAAATATCAAGTTGCAATAGCTATGCAAGGTGAAGACCAAATTTATTGTTTTTCCGCAATGGTGATTTATCGTGACAAAGAATAAATTTTTAAAATTAAAAACAAGTTCTTTTATAGAAGGAACTTTAATTGCTACTTTAGGTATAATTATTACTAAAATATTAGGAATGTTATACGTTATCCCTTTTTATCATTTAATAGGTGAAAAAGGAAGTGCCTTATATGCCTATGCTTATAATATTTATATAATATTTCTAAGTATTTCTACAGCTGGTATTCCAATAGCAATTAGTAAAATCGTCAAAGAATATCAAACATTAGGAAATAAAATCGCCAAAACTAGAACATACTACTTAGGAATTAAATTAATCTTAATAATTTCATTAATTATTTTCATCTTTTTATTCATCTTTGCTCAGCCAATTGCTCTTTTAATTTTAGGAAATTTAAAAGGGGGAAATACCATTGCCGATGTAACCTTTGTCATCCGTTTTGTTTCCTTTGCTTTATTAATTATCCCTTTTTTAAGTATTAGCAGGGGCTATCTTCAAGGGCATAATATTATGAATGTCCCAAGTATTAGTCAAATTATCGAGCAAACTGTTCGCATTGTCTTTATTTTATTAGGGAGTTATCTTTCATTAAAAATATTTCATTTTTCTTTAAAAACAACTGTCGGAATCGCGGTATTTGGTGCTTTTATAGGAGGAATAGTCGCCATTTTATATTTATTTATAAATATCAAAAAACATCAAAAATTTTTGGATTTAACCACTCATCTTCCTCTTAATAAATCAGAAGAAAAAGAAATAATTCATAAAATAATTCGCTATGCCATTCCATTTATTATTATTGATATAGGCATTTCTTTATATAATTTTGTTGATATGGTTTTTATCTCTCGGACAATGACTTATTTAGGTTATGCAGGTAAAACAACAGAATTTATTACTACCTCAATTGTTACTTGGGCTAATAAAATAAACATGATTGTCAATGCTATTGCAGTAGGCCTAACAACAAGTTTAATTCCTAATATAGTTGAAGCCTATACTTTAAAAAAATGGCCAACAGTCGAAAAAAGACTTAATAAAGCTCTGCAAATAATCTTTATAAGTTGTATACCTATGGTTTTAGGCATTTCTTTATTAGCAGATGCTATTTGGAGTATATTTTATGGAGCAAGTTCCTTAGGAGCCAAAGTTTTAAAAACCGAAATTTTTACAGCCTTAGTTTATAATCTAAATACTGTATCATTTACAACTTTACAAAGTACTGACAAATTTAAAACTGTCTATAAATCAACATTTATTGGCTATTTAATAAATGCTTGCTTAGATATTCCTCTTATGCTTCTTTTTCATAAAATAAATATCTTACCTTTTTATGGGGCCATTTTAGCCTCAATAATTGGCTTAAGTATTAGCACATATTTAGCTTTAAAAAAATTAAGTCTTGACCATAACATTCATTATCAAGAAACCAAAAAACTTTTAGCCAAACTTTTTTTTCCAACCCTTCTTATGGTTACAGTCATCACCATTTTAAAAAAGCTTATTCCATATTGTATTTCTAATAAAATATCTTGTATTTTTTATGTCGCAATCATTTCTTTAATTGGCTTCATATCTTACATTTTACCATTATATAAAAATCATACTTTAGAGCAAGTCTTTGGTCAAAAATTTAATCTTAAAAAAATAAAAAAACTTACCTTAAAAAAGTAAGTTACACCATATACATGTTGCCATCTGTATTATAAGTATCATTACTATAAGTAGTCATACCCTCTAATTTATTTATTCTGGCATCTAAACGATTTATTGCCCGCTCTAATTTAGCTATTCTAGCATCTATTTCATTAACATTCATCATCGTATTATCAGCATAAGGATATGCTAGAGGAATATTATTTGCTTGATAATATTGATTAGACATTGCATTTACACTAGGATTTAATGATTGCATAGGCATCATTCCATAATTAGGCATCATGGGGCTACTTGCACTTGCGCTCATATTAAAATTAGAAGATTGAAAAAATGAGTTTCGGTCTTTTTTCATTTAAGTTCCTCCTTTAATTTAATTATATGTTTAAAAAAATTTTTGTTTCTTAAAATTAAGTTTGCAAAAACAAGCAACTTGTTATAAATTAATGAAAGAAAGTTGTGATATTTATGCGTTTAAGAAATGTTAAAAATGCCAAAATGATTTTAGAACAATCAGCAAATTATATTAAAAACCCTGCTCAAAATAAAAATAAATGGTCTCTTTTCTTTCAAAATAATAACCCTATTCATTTAGAAATAGGGTGTGGTAAAGGACAATACTTAATAAAAATGGCCGAAACTTATCCCCATATTAATTTTATTGGTTTAGAAAAATATGAAAGTGTCTTAGTTAAAGCCATCAAAAAAGAATTTCATTTAAATAATCTCTATTTTTTATGTACAGATGCCAAAAACTTAGAAGATATTTTTGGCCAAGAAATTAATACCATATATTTAAATTTTTCAGACCCCTGGCCTAAAAATCGTCATGCTAAAAGAAGATTAACTTCTCCCCAATATTTAGAAATATATGAAAAAATATTTCAAAATAATGCTCATCTTATTCAAAAAACTGATAATATCTCTTTGTTTGCTTATAGTCTTGAAACATTAAGTCAACATGGTTATCAATTTTCTAAAGTATCCTTAGATTTAGCTAATGAAAAAATAATAAATATTGAAACAGAATATGAAAATCGTTTTAAAAATTTAGGCTTTAAAATTAATTATTTAGAAGCTTCTAAAGAGTTGCCAAAATAGTAATTTAATAAAAACAACAATATTCTTGTTATAAAAACTTGATTTACAAAATAACCAAAAACATGTTATAATAAACCCGCGATAAGGTGATAAAAGTGAGGAAAAAAATTGTAATAATACTATTGTTATTAATGACAACTGGCTGTATGAATATTTCCAATATAGATTATGCAGAAATTATAAATGAAACATTAACTAGTAAAATAAATATTACAAACGAAAATCGCCAAGGATATCAATATTATTTACCTAAAGGCCTACGAATCATCAAAACTACCGGAAGTAATGAAATTTTTCTTAAAGATAATAACTATTATTATTTATATGTCGACAAAGTAAGTTATTATAATAATATTCAAAAAGATTACAAAGAAAAAGATAATGTTGTTTTTAGTAAAAAAATAGAAAATAATGAAAAATTTGGTTATGTTGAAATAAAAAAAACAACAAATGAACAATATTTTATTGAAATCATGTATAATTATGCTAAAATAGAAGTGATAGTACCAGAAGAACAATTAAAAGAAGCACTTGCATATTCCGCATCTATCTTAACGTCTATCAAATACCAAAATACGGTATTAAAAAGTTTAATGGAAGAAAATACATTAGGCTCAAATGAAGTTGAGTATAATATTTTTGAAACTGCTGATACAGAAAGTAGTTACTTAGAAATTGCTGAAGAATACGGACAATATGAAGAAGAGCAAGAACATGTTGATCCAGATTTTATAAGAAGATAAGGAAGGGTATTCATGGGATTATTTAACAAATTAAAAAATATATTATTCGAAGAAGAAGTAGTAGAAATACCAGTAGAAGAGCCAAAAAAGAAAATTGAACAAGCACCTAAAATTGAAAAAAAACCAGTTAAGATGACTTTTGAAAGTAAAGAAGAAGAATCAATAGTGAGCGACAGAGAACTTTTTAAAGCCGAAAAGACTTTTGATTTTCCAGCTTTTGATGATCATGAATTTGACAGTATGAAGGAAATGGAAAGAGAAGAAAAGCCAGAAAAAAAAGAACCTGAAAGTATGTCTATTAATTTATTTGATTATGAAAAACCTAAAATTAAAAAAAGAGAGAATAAAGAAAAAAAAGCCGAAGAAATTAAAGGAAGAGCTTATCAACAAACTAAGAAAAATGAAATTAATAGTAAATTTAAACCATCACCAGTCATATCTCCCGTATATGGTGTTTTAGATAAAAATTATACTAAAGATGATATAGTGCCTGCCCAAGAAATAAAAAAGGCAATTGATGTCGATACAGTTAGAAAAAAAGCTTTTGGAACATTAGAAGAAGATTTAGAAAAAACTTTATCTAAACCAATTAAAAAATTTTATGAAAATAAAGAAGAATTACCAAAAACAAAGAAAAAAGAAGAAGAAAAAGAAGAAAAAACAATTGAAGATTTATTAGAAGAAACAGCCTTTGATGTAATTGATTTACCAAGTAATAATACTAATGAAGAATATGACGAGAAAGAAAATTACAACGAAGAAGAAATTCCAGTATCTTTAGACCAGTTAGATAAAAAAAGAAAAAAGATAGTTGAGGAAGATGAAGACGAAGAAGACAATAGCAATTTATTTGATTTAATAGATTCTATGTATGATAAGAAAGAGGAGAAATAATATGGAATTTTTATTAGAATTTTTACCAATCGTAATTTATATTTTATTAATTATTATTTTAATTATTGGTATCGTATTAGCAGTTAAATTAATCATTACCTTAGATAAAGTTGAAAGAACAGTCGATAATGTTAACGATAAAATACATGCCCTAGATAATTTATTTCATATAATAGACACAACAACCGATAAAATTGTATTAGTAACTGATAAAGTAGTAGAATCAATAGTAAGTGTTATTACAAATTTATTTACAACTAAAAAGAAAACTAAAAAAGAAGTAGAAATAGTAGAAGAAAAACCTAAGAAAAAGGGAGCAAAATAATGAAAGAAGGCAAACTTCATTCTTTTATAACAGGAGCTTTAGTTGGAGTTGGCCTTGGCCTATTATTCGCCCCTAACGAAAATATTGAAGCAAAGCAAAAATTAAAGGAATCATTAAATAACTTATTAGAAAATATCAAAGAAATAGATGTTGAACAAACAAAAGCAATATTTATGAAAAGACTTAGTGAAATAAAAGAAGAATTAGGGGACTTATCAGACAATACAAAAAAAGAACTTGTCAAATTAAAATTAAATCACATCAAAACAACTTGTAAAGACTTATTTATTTTAGCAGAAGAAAAAAAAGCTGTAAAAGTAGCGTCAGCTGCTAAAACAGTTGAAGAAAAAATAAACAGTATATTATTAGAATTAGAAAGTGAAAATAATAATCTAAAAGAAACGACACCTAAGAAAAAAATAACAAACATTAAAACTAAAAAAAGAACTACGAAAAAAACGCCAAACAAAGATTGAAGATTTAAGAAGAATCTTCTTTTTTTATTGACATAGGGGGGGGGGTTATATGCTATGATTTTAAATAAGAAAGTAGGCTATGACCCATGAAATTAAAAAGATTTGAAAAGGAAAATCAAAAACAAAGAAAAATAATCATGGTAATTTTAGCAACAGTGTCTATTTTAGGAGTTGGCTTATTATTAAG
>CANRJL010000003.1 GCA_947630935.1 uncultured Bacilli bacterium
TAAATAATACGATGCAAGGTATTTATCAAAACTGGGATACTAAAATGTTTAATGATTATTTAAAGAAATTTTCTCTCTTACCTAATAAGCAAATTAAAACTTTTTCTAAAGGAATGCGCAAAAAACTAGAAATAGCAACTTCTTTATCTCATCATCCCAAACTTTTAATATTAGATGAGCCAACTAGTGGACTTGACCCCGTTGCCCGTGCAGAAATCATTCAAATATTTCAAAATTTTATCGAAAAAGATGATTGCTCTATTTTACTTTCTAGTCATATTACTACAGATTTAGAACATATTGCTGATTATATAACTTTTATCAATAATGGTTCGATTGTTTTATCTAAAACCACTAATGAATTATTAGATAAATATGGAATAGTGAAATGTAGCGAAAAAGAGTTTATGAGTATTGCTAAAAAAGATTATATTAAGTATAAAAAATCAAAATATGAATATGAGGTATTAGTTCCTAATAAAAAAGAATTTAAAACAAAATATAATATTTCTGTAATTGATAAAATAACTTTAGATGACCTTATGGTTTTAATGATTAAGGGGGCAGAATAATGATAGGCTTTATTAAAAAAGATTTAGCAATGATTAAAAGTAATTTTAAAATACTAGGAGTATTAATTATTGTATATGCTATCATGGGTTTAATGAATAAAATGGATATATCATTTATCTTACCATTTATGTGTGTAATGATAATGATTTCATCATTTAGCTATGATAATTATAATAAATGGGATGCTTATGCTATTTCCCTACCTAATGGAAGGAAAAATAGTGTAAAATCTAAATATATAACAACAATTTTAATGACTTTTATAGTTTCTATAATTACAATTATTTTATCTTTTATTATCTCATATATTAATACTAAAAATATTAACTATGAACAAACTTTAGTAACGATGTTTGGCACAATATTTGGCACCTTATTAGTTTTAACTATTATGTATCCAATAATTTATAAATTTGGTGTTGAAAAAGCACGAATTGGTATTTTTTTATTGGTATTTGGTATAGTTATTATTGGCAGTGTACTTATAAATTATATAGATTTATCAAACATTTTAAAATCTTTAGCCTTTTTAGAAAACTATTTAATGATTATTTTAATAATAATCGCGATTATTATGGTCTATGTATCATACAAAATATCAGCAAAAATATTTAATAAAAAAGAATTTTAGTGTCCAAAACTTCCAAATTTAAATAATTTCGCGAACTTGTTTTTAAATATAGTTGAAAATAATGTTATACTTATATCAGTAAACAAAAATAGAAAAAATAGCAACTAAGTGAAAAGGAGACTAATATGATGAGTGATTCTATTGTATATAATCGCGACAAAAAAAAGTTTATTGTATCTTCACAGATTCTCGAGATAATAGAAAATTTATCTAAAAGAGATATGTCTTTTAAAAACGAGAGAAAAAAATTAACGACGGAATTTGATTCTTTTGATTTCAAAATTAGAATGAATAGTATCATATCTCGGGCGATAATTAGTCTAAAATATTTACCTAATGAAGATAATGAAATTTCCTTTGATGTTACCAAGTTAAAAGACTTAGTTCAAAAATTTGAAGAATTATATCCGGAAAACAAGAGAGAAGAAAATTATCATTATCATTTTGAAAATTTAAGCGAAGACGTTCTCACTAATTTATTAGTTGTTATTAATGATATCGAAAATGAAGAAAAAAAATTTTATTTAATTCGCGATTTAATGAATGCTAAAACTGATTGTGTCAAAAATATGGAATATTTTATGGATGATAAGTCAATTGCAAATTGGCTAAATGAATACAATAATGCTATTAAAACTAGAGACATAAATAAAATGAAAACCATGATTATCCAAATTCAAAATATGATATTACAAGAATGGAATAATTACTTTATAAACCCTGAAAATATGAATGATGATAATTTTTGCTTTATTGGTCATAGTACAAATTCGACTAAATTTGTTGGCGAATTTTATAGTAATTATGTCTCGGCATCGGTATATACACCAGATTTGACTGATACATATAGAGGTGGATATGGTTTAATTTTTGCACCTAAAAATATTGTTGGTGCAAGTAGTAAAGATATGTATGTTGATAATTATGTTAATAATGATGAATCTATTTTATCCTATAGTTCAGTTCCCAAAATTGACCATCCTAAAAAAGTAATAGCTGAAGCAACAAAACAAAAAGAAGAAAATTTGAATAATAGTAATGCTAAAAAAACATATAGTGAGGTTGTTTTTAAGACCTTTGAACCTATTGGCATATTTTGTTTTACTGATGGTTCAAAACAGTTTAATTGGAATCAAATATCTGCTGAAAAATTGCAAGAATCTTTTCCTGATTTAAAAATTCATAGTTTTGATGTTTTAAAAAAGAAAAAGGGAAAAGATTTAATTGAAGCTAAAACTAAATTATTAAATAGTATACAATTAAAAATAAACCCTAATGCATATGTAATAAATGCGAATATGTTAGATAGATTTGATTATTTTTTTAAACAATTTGATAAATTAAAGCAATCTAAAGAATATGATGAAAATATGATTAAAGAAATATTTGAACATAATAGAAAAATGCTTTCGCCTTTTGAGACTAACCCAGATGAATTATTTAATGGCAAATTTAATGATGATGAAATTAAATATATATTAAGAAAAAATTATAAATATAATTTAGATGATATTCTTGCTGGTAAAGCCCGAGGTTTTATTTTAAATAATTTAAAACAATTATTGCCATACAAAACTAAAATATCTGAAATGTTTGAGGGTTTAGATGTCTTAATAGATATATTGCAAAGAATTGATGTGACAGATGAAATGATGGCTGAAATAAACAGCATAAAACCTTTAAGCTTAGCGATAATTTCCAAAAATCTTGCTTCTAAATTAATTGATTATGCTAATTCTAAAGAACAAGAGCTTAAAAATAGCTTATCAGAATATGAAGCTAAATATAAAAAGTTAGTTACTGAATTAAAACAAAGAACTCTATTAGAAGAGCAACATCAATATCATAGTGAAATTAATGCAAATAAGTATTTCTTTGCTATGCTAAAACAAGATTATCAAGAGTTAATGACCGAAATAAAAAAAGAAAATTTATCTGGAATAGAATTAAAATTAAAACTTCAAAAATTATCAAGTGAAATGGCCAAATTAACCCAAAGAAATTTAGTGAATTCAGTAAAACAATATAATGATACCCCAGAACATCAAGAATACGAAAAAGCTCTTGAAGAAATAAATCTAAATGTTAGCGTTTTATCAAAACATTCTCTATTAAATAGAAAAAAAATTAAAAAAGAAAAGAAGAAATTACGATATTTTACTAACAAAAATCAAGAAGAACAAAGTAAATTTGCAGAAGCCAAAGCTAAAGAAAATGCTAGCAAATTAAACGATTTAAATGAAGAAATTGCAAACATCAAAAAATTAATTGCCCATAATAAAGAAGAAAGCCAAAGATTAAATGACCAATTAATAACATTACAAGATAATATTAAAACCCGTTTTAAATGTGATACAATTGAACAAGTTGCCTCAAAAATTCAAGAAAGTGACCAATTTCTGGAACAATATGATATATCTAATTCTGTCTGGTTAATTGAACTACAATATAAAATTGAACAATTAAACAGGATGATAGTTCAACAACAAGAATCGTTAAAAGACGTTCAAGAAGAAAAAGAAGTTATTTCAAGAGGAATGTAAAAAATAATAGTTAAACTAACTATAATTTATATTTTTTAACATAATTACTCAATTGATTTTGGATACATTATTTAGAATTTTGGCAAGTTGCTTCAGTAAAAAAAGTAGAAAAAATTAAAATACTTGCCAAAAAAATATTATATGCGATACAATTTCCTTAAGGTGTAATTTTTCTAAAATTAATATCAAATAAAATCGAACTTTGTGCTAATTAAACTAAAAATAAAAAACCAGAGAGGACTGATTATCTTATGTCAAAGAAGCCATATATTTTAATAATTATTATAATTTTTATTTTGCTGTTAATCTTTTTTTCCTTTTTTATGTTTTCTAAGAAAAACAAAACTATTGAAAAAATTTTAAACATTGACATGAATAATATAGCTTATATAAAAGTTGGCAATTCATTAGCACAAGATGATGATTATCCAGTTGCCAATTTTATTTCAACTTATAAAAATGCCGAATTTAAGAAAGTAAACCAAGATATTGGCAACACTGCTCATCTTTATTATGTTTGTTATAATGCTCAAAATGAAGTTTTATTTACCTTAGTAGAAATTGGAAATCAAAATTTAGTGTTTTTAAAAAAAGGAATATTTAATATTAATGATAAAGACAATTATTTATATCAATTAATAGCCTAATTTAAAATCAGCACCAGACAATGCTGATTTTTTAATTAACTAAGCCAAGAATTAATCTATATCATTGACCAAAATTATTGCATGCGTTATAATTGCGTCAAATAATAGTTGCGAAAATGCAAAAGCTTATAAGCTTAGTTATGGCAGGTGATAAAAATAAAATGAAGAAATTATCAGTATCAATTATTATCCTCTTCTTTTCCCTTTTTTTCCTTTCCCTCGCACGCCTTCAAGAGTTTATAACCATTGGTAGAGAAATTGTCTATACTTATCAAATTAATGGCTTTTTCTTTGCGTTTATTGGCCTATCTTTATCATTAATATTAAATATTTTTTCCATAAAATCTAAATTAATTGTAATTATTATTAATCTTATTCCTTTAATAGGCTATTTATATACAGCTATTTCCTGCATTTTCTTATTCCAAGATAAAAATTTAGATTATTTAGCAATTAGACTAACTACAGGTGCTTATATCTATTTAATTTCCTTTTGCTTATGGCTAATAAGTGTGATAACTACCATAATTAAAAAGAAGAATTTATAAAAATAATCATTTATCTCTTTTAAATTTTGGAAAAATCGCTATAATTAAAATAAAGAAAGGAAAAAATATGAAAAAAGATTTAGAGATTAAATGGCAAGAATTACTTTCCAAATTAAAAGTAATTGGGAGGTCTCTTTGACTTAGATAAAAAAAATGACCAAATTAAAGAATTAGAAGCCATTCAAAATAAAGAAGATTTCTGGCTAGATATTAATGAAGCTACCAAAATAAATAAAAAAATTACTACTTTAAAAAAGGAACTAGAAGAGTATCAAACTCTTTATAATACAGTAGTGGATAACTTAGAACTTATCAACATTGTTGAAGAAAAAGACTTAATTGAAATAAATAAAGAGTTATCAACAACCGCAGATAAAATCGCGTCTTTGGAAGTTAAAACATTACTAAATGGCGAATGGGACGATTATAGTTGTTATTTAGAAATTCATCCTGGAGCAGGTGGTACTGAATCTTGTGACTGGGCAAGTATGTTACTTCGAATGTATGAAAGATTTTGTGAAAAAAATAATTATACATATGAAATCATTGAAGAACAAAAAGGAGAAGAAGCAGGAATTAAAAGTGCAACTCTTTTAATAAGTGGGGAATATGCCTATGGCTATTTCAAAAGAGAAAAAGGCGTCCATCGTCTAGTTAGAATATCGCCATTTGATGCCGGCAAAAGAAGACATACTTCTTTTGCGTCAGTAAGTGTTACTCCACAAATCAATCAAGAAGTAGATTTAGATATTAAAGAAAGTGATTTAAAAATAGATGTTTATCATTCTAGTGGTGCTGGTGGTCAATCAGTTAATACTTCCAATAGTGCAGTTAGAATAACTCATTTGCCTACTAAAACCGTAGTAACCTGTCAGAATGAACGAAGTCAATTAAAAAATAAAGAACAAGCATTAAAATTATTAAAAAGTAAATTATATCAAAAAGAAATTGAAAAAAAAGAAGAAAAATTAAATATTCTCAAAGGAACAGAAGCCAATATTGACTTTGGTAGTCAAATTAGGAATTATGTCCTAGAACCATATAAACAAGTAAAAGATTTAAGAAGTGGCTATGTAACTAGTAATGCTGAAAAAGTATTAGATGGGGATATTTTAGAAATTATGAAATCTTTATTAAAAGAGGGTAACTATGAGTGAAAAAGTAAAACGTTATACCGTTGTTTTAATAGGTATTTTTTTGCTAGCATTTAGCTTTACAATATTTCAAGCTCCCAATAATTTTGCCTCAGGTGGAGTTTCTGGCCTTGCCGTTATCATTCATAAAGTATTAAACATTAATGAAAGTAGCTTTATTTTTATTATAAATATGTTTCTACTTTTATTAAGTTATCAACAATTTGGTAAAGAAGCTACCAAAAATACCATAATTGGTTCTATTCTTTACCCAATAATAATTGAACTTACAAGTTATTTAAGTCAATTTATAATTTTAGAAAACTTTGACCTTTTATTAATTGCTGTTATTGCCGGAATTATAAGTGGCATTGGTGGTGGTTTAGTATATAAAAATGGTTTTACAACAGGTGGAACTGATATTTTAAATTTATTTCTTGAAAAAAAATTGAAAATTCCTATGGATAAAGCTATTTTAACAATTGATGGTATAATAGTTTTAACATCAGCAATTATCTTTGGTATTCCCACTATGATTTATTCTTTAATAACTCTTGTTATTTCTAGTTATATTTCTAATCGAACCCTTTTAGAACAATATCAAAATAAAGTTTTCTATATTCATACAAAAAAAGTTACAGCCATAAAAGATTATTTAATAAATAATTTTTCCTATGATGTTACTATTTTAAATTCTATCGGAGGATACACTAAAAAAAATCAAAAAATAATTATGTGTAGTGTAAAAACAAAAGATTATTATATAATTAAAGAAGGAATTTTGTATATTGACCCTGATTCTTTTATAATAATTACTGATTCTTATGAGCAAAAAAATGCTAATAAAACCATTCATCAGCATAAAATTAACACTCAAGATATTAAAGTGCTAAAATAAGCTTGCATAATTTATTAGTTCTTGTTACAATAAAGCTGTTTTAAAGAGGCGGTTTCATGATTAATGAAAATGATAAGATAATTGTTGCTACATCTGGTGGGCCAGATTCTATGTATCTATTATCAACATTAATAGCCCAGCAAAAAGCTAAAAAACTCACTTTAATAGTCGCGCATGTTAATCATCATACACGGCCATCATGCCAAGAAGAACAAGAATTTCTCCAATCTTTTTGTCAAAAATATAATCTACCTTTAGAAATATTAGAAATTAAAACCTATCAAAAAAAACATTTTACTGAAGAAGAAGCCCGAAAAAAGAGAATTGCCTTTTTCGTTCAACTTGCTCATAAGCATAAAGCTGATTATGTCGTAACTGCTCATCATGCTGATGATTTAATGGAAACAATTATAATGAAATTATTACGTGGTAGCACTTTAGATGCCGTAGCGGGTATGAAAAAAGAAGAATATATTCAAGATGTCCTTTTTAAAAAACCATTATTAGAAATGTCTAAAGAGGACATCATGCAAAAATTAACAGCTAACAATATTCCTTATAAAATAGATGAAACAAATGAGCAAGAAATTCATTTAAGAAACCGAATCAGAAAAAATATAATTCCCTATTTAAAAAAAGAACAACCCAATATCTTTTTAAAATTTATTAAATTTAGTGAAGAATTACAAGAACAGACCGAATATATTACTAAACAAATGGATAAAATAGATAGAGGAATAAAAAAAGAAAATAAAATTGATTTAAATGCCTTCTTAATGTTAGATGAATATCTGCAAAAAGAATATTTAAAAAGAGAATTGAAAAAAATTTATCAAGAGCAGATTACCAAGATTAATCAGCAAACAATAAATGGAATATTAAATTATTTAAAAAACCCGAAGCGAAAAAATACTTTTTTATTACCTAGAGAAATAATATTAGAAGTAAATAAAGGCTACTTTTTATTTATTCCCGCTAAAAATCAAAATTCGTATAAAATAAAATGTCGAAAAAATACCCTTTTACCTAATGGTAAAATAGTAGCTAAAAAAAACAAATACACATTAAAAAATAATTATGAAATTCATTTGAATTCTCATCAAATAACTTTACCATTATATATTACAACCAGAGAGCCTGGTATGAAAATGACTGTCAAAAATTTAAAAGGCAGCAAAAAAATAAAAGATATTTTAATTGATGAAAAAATTCCAGCCTCCCAAAAAGACTCAATTCCTATTATGGTTGATGCTCAAAATACAGTCTTATGGATATTAGGAATTAAAAAATCACAATATGATTTAGATAAAAATGAAAAGTATGATATAATATATAGATATGAAGAAAGGAAAAAAGAAAATGAAAAGAACAAACAATACAAATACAATTAAAAATTTATTTCCTTATTTAGTTTTAGTATTAGTAATTTTTGTTGTACTAAATATTTTAAATATGGGAAGAACAATAACGAAAGAGATTTCTACTGGGGAATTAATGACCGAAATTGCCAATAAAACTGTAACAGAACTTTCCATTACTCCTAGTGGTGAAGAAAGCGTTTATTATGTAGAAGGAAAGTTAAATTCATATTCTGAAAATGAGAAATTTAAAACTACGGTAATTGAAGCTGAAATACCTAGTATTGTTAAATATGCAGAAACTAATAATTTAAAGATATATGAAACTAACCCTGACCCTGGAAAAATATCATGGATATACATTTTTATTAATGTCGTGCCATTATTAGTTTTGGCTGGAGCTACATACTTTATTTTTGTTAAAATGGCTAATAGCAATAAAGGTTCGATGGACTTTGGCAAAAGCCGCGCTAAATTAAGTAATAATGGCGGAAAAGTTCGCTTTTCTGATGTTGCGGGGTTAAAAGAAGAAAAAGAAGAAGTTGCTGAATTAATTGATTTCTTAAAAAACCCAAAAAGATTTCAAAAATTAGGAGCAAGAATACCTAAAGGCGTATTATTAGTAGGCCCTCCAGGAACTGGAAAAACTTTATTAGCTAAAGCAGTTGCTGGCGAAGCTAATGTTCCCTTTTATTTTATTAGTGGTTCTGATTTTGTAGAATTGTTTGTTGGAGTCGGAGCTTCTCGGGTTCGTGATATGTTTAAAGAAGCTAAAAGAAATGCACCATGCTTAATCTTTATTGATGAAATAGATGCTGTAGGTCGCCAAAGAGGTTCTGGTATTGGTGGTGGCCATGATGAAAGAGAACAAACATTAAATCAATTATTAACCGAAATGGATGGTTTTGGAGCTAATGAAGGAATTATTATCATTGCTGCTACCAATCGTCCAGATGTTTTAGACCCAGCTCTTCTTCGTCCAGGAAGATTTGATAGACAAGTAACAGTAAGTTTACCAGATACTCAAGAAAGAGAAGCAATCTTAAAAGTTCATGCTAAAGATAAAATTTTAGCATCTGATGTTGATTTAAAAAGCATTAGTCGGAGAACTTCTGGTTTTTCTGGCGCCGATTTGGAGAATTTATTAAATGAAGCTGCATTATTGGCTGTAAGAAAAGATGAAGAAGCAATTACTTTAAAAGATATTGATGAAGCAACTGACCGAGTACTTATGGGACCTGCTAAAACGTCAAGAAAAGTAAGTGACAATGTAAAATGGTTAACAGCAGTTCATGAATCAGGCCATGCTGTAATAGGTTTAAAATTAAAAGATGCTATGGAAGTTCAAAAAATTACAATTGTCCCACGAGGTATGGCAGGTGGATATACATCGTATACACCAAAGGAAGACAATATTACTAGATATACCAAACGTGAAATTATTGCAATAATAACTTCTACACTAGCTGGTCGTGCTTCTGAAGAATTATTCCTCGATGATATTACAACAGGTGCCAGTGATGATTTTAAAAGAGCAACCGAATTAGCAAGAAGTATGGTAACTGAATATGGCATGTCAGACTTAGGACCAATTCGTTATGAATCATCTAATGAAAACGTCTTTTTAGGAAGAGATTATAATAAAACTAAGAATTATTCTGACCAAGTTGCTTTAGAAATTGACCAAGAAGCCCGTAAAATTATTACTGAATGTTATGAAAATGCCAAAAAAATTCTTAAAGAAAACAAAGAATTAGTAATGCAATTATCTAAAACATTACTAGAAAGAGAAACAATAACTAAAGAAGAAATAGATTCAGTTGTAAAGTATGGCAAAGTAATATCTAAAAAAGATATTGAAAAATATGAAGCTTTAAAAGAAAAAGCCGAAAAATTAAAAATTAAAAATTATCAAAAAATGAACATAGAAGAACTAGAAGAGGCAATTGCTAAAAAAGAACCTGATGAAAATTCTGAAAATAACGAATAAATTAATTCGTTATTTTTTTAGTATTTTTTAAATATCTAAAACTAAAAAAATCAAAATATCTAAATTCGATAAGCCAAAATAGAAAAATAGCAAAAATAAGCCCTAAAAAATAAAAAATAAAGCATTTGCCAAAAAAATTAAGACATGATTAAATATCAAAAAGAAAGGAGGTAACAAATGCGAGAAAAGCCAGTAGCTAAACATATTCAAATATTAATTAATGAAATATTAAATTTAGATTATTATGTAACAAATAATTTACATCCCTTATCCCCTACAATTGGCAAACAAGTTTTTTGCGAGCAAATTATCGTTAATTATGAATTAAAAAATAAAAATAAAAGAATAGTGCAAAAAGTAGCATTTGATAATATTATTTTTTATGAAATAAATTTTGAACAAGCATATCTTCATTTACCCGAAATAGGTAATTTAAAATTAAATAAATTAGAAAAATATTTGCTAAATTTTATAAAGTTATTTTTTAAAGATAATGCCACTGATTTAGTTTGCTTTTTAAAAAGTTTAAACTGTATGCAAGAAGAAAACTTATTAGAAATCGAAAATATTTTTAATAATCAAAAAAGCCAACATTATAAAGAACGATTGTTATCATAATTAAAATAAATTTCAGTTTAAAAAACATTTTAAAACACCTTAAAAAAGCAACCATAAAGGTTACTTTTTTAAAGCGTTTAGCACTAACACGGGTTTGAATCATTAATTGAATTAATAGACTTATTTAATTTTTTTATCACTTATTGTTGCATAGCTTAATAAAAAGATATTTTAATATTCTTAGACACAATTTATTTTCTTGTTCCTAAAACATCTTTAACTTTAGCAATTGTTTCAGCATTTGGATGAAGATATTCCATTATACTAATGCCATAATTTTGTTGTAATTCTTCTTCAGTAATATCTTCTAAAACCTCAATCAAATCAAGCAATCGCTCTATATAAGAATTTTATATTGCTTTAGTAGTTTGTTCTTCACCAAAACATTTATTTCATTTCGTTCATCACCCATAGCCCCAAAAACTTAAATTTTTGTTTTCGGACTATATCTCCTTAATTTATATCGCCAAACCTACTAGGTTTGTTTCACACACTATTGGCAGGGGTAGCAAGACTTGAACTCACGACATTCGGTTTTGGAGACCGACGTTCTACCAACTGAACTATACCCCTATACATAAATTATAGTAAATTTTGTTTCATTTTAGCAATAAACCAACAGGCATTTAAAAATGAACAAATACAGTATAACATAAAAATTACAAAAAAACATAAAAATTTAAAAGAAAGGCCAAAATTTTGGTTTACTTTCTGATTTTCTTTTGCTAAAATAATGGCGAGTAAGAAAATTACTCCTTGCTTTTTTAAAAAAGCCATTAGACCATAAGGAGGTGTAAAAAAATGAATAAGTACGAAATTATGTTTATCGTTAAAGCTACAATGGAAGCTGAAATGGTCAAGAAAACAGCTGAAACTTTTAAAAAATTAGTTGAAAGTGAAAAAGGTAAAGTTGCTGAATTTAAAGAAATGGGTGAAAAAAAATTAGCTTATCCCATTAAAAAAGAATTAAATGGATATTATTTCGTGATGCAAGTTGAAGCATCTAAAGACACGATTGCTGAATTTGACCGTAAGATTCGTCTTGATGAGAATGTTTTAAGACATTTAATTATTCGTTTAGATGAGGAGTAAAATATGAACAAAGTTATTTTAATAGGAAGATTAGCAAGGGACCCTGAACTAAGAACAACGAGCAGTGGAATTAGTATGGTTCGTTTTACAGTGGCTGTTTCAAGACAAATTACCAGTCAAGGAAGTCAACCTCAAACTGATTTTATTAGCTGTATTGCTTGGCGTAGACAAGCTGAAAATATTGCAAAGTATTGTAAAAAAGGAAGCCAAGTAGCTGTAGATGGCCGAATTCAAACAGGAAGTTATGATGGTAATGATGGCCAAAGAAGATATACAACTGATATTGTAGCTGATAATGTTACATTTCTTGGCTCAAGAAATAATAATGAAAATCAACCAGCTAATAACTACGAACAGCCAATGCCATCATATGATGAACCAATGCCAAATGATATTCCAACAACTGATATAAGTGAAGACCCTTTTAAAGATTTTGGGGAAGAAATATCTTTAACTGATGATGATTTACCATTTTAAAGAAAGGAGTTATGATTATGCCTGAATATCGTCGCAAAAGAAAAAAAATATGTCAAATGTGCGCTGGAAAAAGTGTAGATTATAAAGATGTTATGATTATAAACAAATATATAAGTGAAAAAGGTAAAATTTTACCACGTCGTATGACTGGAGCATGTGCTAAACATCAAAGACATATTGCAGAGCAAATTAAATATGCAAGATTTATGGCTTTAATACCATATGTAAAATAATAAGCTAGAAATAGCTTTTTTTAAATGCCCTAAAAAATTGCCATAAGAAAATGCATCTAAAAGGTTTTAACGATTCATTTACTAATTAGGGGTATACGTGATATAATAAACATACTGATTAGGAGGAATAAGATGAAAGTAATCTTACTAAAAGACGTAAAAAAACAAGGTAAAAAAGATGACATTATAGAAGTAAGCGATGGTTATGCTAGAAATTATCTAATCAAAAATAATCTTGCAGTAGAAGTAACAAAAAGAAGCAAAGAAGTTTTAGACCGTTCTTTACTAAATCGCCAAATAGAAGAAGAAAATTTAATTGCATCATTAAATATAATTAAGCAAAAATTAGAAAATAAAGAAATCGTTTTTCATGTCAAAGCTGGAAAAGAAGATAAAGTTTTTGGGACAATTTCAACTAAACAAATAAGTGATGAACTAAAAAAGCTTGGCTTTTCAATTGATAAAAAAAATATAAAAATTACAGAAAATATTGCATCTTTAGGAACTCATGAAGTTTTAATTCAATTACATAAGGAAGTATCGTTTAAAATAAAAATCGTAGTAACAAAGTAGGTGATAATAATGGCCAATCGAATAATGCCTAATAATATCGAAGCAGAAATGTCAGTTTTAGGAGTTGCGTTTCTAAATCCCAGTATGATGGAGAAAATTATTGAAAATATTAGTGAAGAAATGTTTTACCAAGAAGCCAATAAAAAAATTTTTATTGCTTTAAAAGAACTATACCGAAATAATACTCCAATTGATATTACAACTGTGAAAAATGAATTAGATAAGCAAAAAAATTTAAATGCTATTGGTGGCATAGAATATTTAACTGATGTAATTGAATCAGTTGTAACAAGTGCCAATTTAGAATATTATATAAATATTGTCAAAGAAAAATATACTCGCCGTAATTTAATAGATACAGCTACAGATATAATTACCAATTCTTACAATGAAGAAGAAGACCTTAATAAATTATTAGATAATTCTGAAAAAAAATTTTTAAATGTTATTCGAACTCGAGAAGTTTCTGAATTTAAACCAATTACTGTTGCCTTACGACAGGCTCAAGAAAACCTAGAAAGAATAGCCCAAAACAAAAATGCCATAACTGGTTTATCTACTGGTTTTATAGATTTAGATAAAGCTACTGCTGGTCTTCATGAGGGTGAGTTAATTATTATTGCAGCTCGTCCTGGTATGGGAAAAACGGCTTTTGCTTTAAATCTTGCCAGCAATGCTGCGACTACTACTAAAAAAGCCATTGCTATTTTTAACTTAGAAATGAGTGCCGAGCAATTAGTAAACCGAATGATTAGTGCAGTTGGGCAAATCGAAGGTGATAAATTAAAAACCGGCATGCTAAATCATAACGATTGGAAAAGATATAATGAAGCAATGAGTGAATTATCAGAAACAAATATTTATATTGAAGATGATGCTTCAGTAACTGCTCCTGAAATTCGCGCTAAATGTCGGAGATTAGCAGCTAATAAAGAAGGTTTAGGGTTAGTAATCATCGATTACTTACAATTAGTTACAACCGGTGGTCGTGTAGAATCTCGCCAAGTCGAAGTATCAGAAATATCCAGAGCATTTAAAACTATGGCTATGGAATTAAAAGTTCCCGTAATTGCCTTAGCTCAATTATCCCGTAATGCCGAACGAAGAGAAAGTAATCAACCACGATTAGCTGATTTAAGAGAATCAGGTTCCATCGAACAAGATGCCGATTTAGTCTTATTCATTAATCGTCAAGATTATTTTGAAAATAAAACTGCTGAAAATAAAGAAACAATTGTTCCAACAGACATTATTATTGCTAAACATCGTCGTGGTAGTACTGGTTTATTTCAATTATTATTTGAATTAGATAAAAGCTGTTTTAAAAATTATACAAAAGTTTCCGAAGAAACATTTTAGAAAGGAAAAAATATGAAAATCAAAGATAAAATAATAGTTTTTCTTTTAGGAATAATAATTCTTACTTTATGTATTACAACAACAATATTTCATGATTCTAACCAAATTCCTAAAAATGTATATCAAGTATATTTAGATAATCAAATTATTGGTTTAGTAGAAAATAAAGAAGAATTACTAGCCATGATAAATGAAGAGCAACAAGATATTAAAGATACCTACAAAATAAATACAGTGTATCCTCCAAATGGATTTAAAATAGAAGAATATATTACATATGATGAAAAAATATCAAGCCCCACTGAAATTTATAGTAAAATTCAAAATGCTAGTGATTTTACAATAGAGGGCTACATTGTAACAATAACTAAACCAAAAGCTGAAGGTGAAAAAGAAGAAAAAATTCAAATTCAAGTATTAGATGAACAAGTTTTTAAAGATGCTCTAGAGACCTTAGTAACAACTTTTGTTAATGAAAAAGATTATAAAAACTATATTAATAATACGCAAGAAGAAATTAAAGATGTAGGTAGTACTATTAAACATATGTATTTTGAAGAATCAGTAACAATTAAAAAAACATATATTTCTGTAAAAGAAAAAATTTATACAGATAAAGCTGAATTAAGTCAATATTTATTATATGGCGATACTACTGAAAAATCAGGTTATATTGTGCAAAAAGGTGATACTTTAGCAACTATTGCCAATGCTAGCAAATTAAATGTTCAAGAATTATTAATTGCCAATCCTTCCCTAAGAGGTGAAAATACAATCTTAAATATTGGTGAAAGAATTAATAATAGCATAATAAACCCAATTATGACTTTAGTAGAGGAAGTTCGTGTAACTGAAGATGTTGATATTGCCTATGAAAAAAAAGTTGAAGTTGATAATAACCTAAATTATGGTGAAAGCAAAATAAAACAAGCTGGAGTAACTGGCAAAGCCCGAACTACTCAAGAAATGCGAGTTGTAAATGGTGAACGTACGCAAGAAACAACAATGATTAATTATGTTACTCTTCGTGAAAAAGTGGATGAAATAACCTCTGTTGGCCCAAAAAGTCAAGTTACTGGAAATTATGTCGATACTGGTTTAGACTGGGGCTGGCCAACTAATCAACCATATATTATCACTACCAATTATGAATATCGTTGGGGCGAACATCATGATGGCCTAGATATTTCCGGTACAGGTTTTGGTTCTCCTATTTATGCTGCCAGAGAAGGAACTGTAGTTCATACTAATTCAGGATGTCCTAAAAATGGTTATTATGGCAGTTCTTGTGGAATGGGTTATGGTAATTACATCGTTATTAATCACGGAAGCAACTTTAATGTTATATATGCCCATTTAGCCAGTGTCAATGTCAGTGTTGGGGATAAAATAAAACGCGGCCAAGTTATCGGTGCTATGGGTAATAGTGGTTCATCTACAGGAGCTCACCTTCATTTTGGAACATATAAGGGCGACCCATTATCTCGAGGAAGCCCATTTAACCCATGGAGTTTATATCGATGAAAGTAGCTGTATTAGCCAGTGGTAGTGAAGGAAATTGTACTTTCATTTCATCTCAAAATCATAAAATATTAATAGATTTAGGTAAAAATGCTAAATATATAAAAGAACATCTAAAAGACATTACCGAAAAACCTGAAGATATTGAAGCTATAATCATCAGTCATACCCATAAAGACCATGTAAGTGCCCTTAAAGTATTCTTAAACCAATTTCATCCTCTTGTCTATTTAACTGAAAAACAATATGCTGATTTAGAATTTTTAAAAAATTATGAACAAGTAATTTTATATGATGAATCATTTAGCATTGGCGATATAAAAATAAACTCGATTCATACAAGTCATGATGTTTCAGATTCTCGTAATTTCATTTTATCAATTGAAGAAAAAAAAATAGTATATCTAACTGATACAGGATATCTTAATCATAAATATTTTCCTAAATTACAAAACTGCGATTATTATTTATTTGAAAGTAATCATGACATCGAAATGCTCTTAAATGGTTCTTATCCTAAATGGTTAAAACAAAGAATCGTGGGCACCCTTGGTCACTTATCTAACAAAGATAGTAGTTTTTACTTATCGAAATTAATAGGCGCTAAAACTCAAAAAATAGTTTTAATGCATTTATCTAAAGAAAATAATACTGAAAAAAAGGCTTTAGAAACATTACAAGAAACCCTAAAAGAATATGAAATAGATTTTCACAATATTTGTTGTGCCAAACAAAACGAAGTAACAGGAGTATGTGATGATAAAAATACTGTGCGTGGGTAAATTAAAGGAAAAATATTTAATTGAACTCATCCAAGATTATACAAAAAGAATTAATAAATATCATTCTATAACAATAATTGAGGTAAAAGATGAAAATTCTTTAATAAAAGAAAAAGAACATCTTCAAAAATATATATCACCTAAAGATTATGTCATAACCTTAGAAATAACTGGTCAAATGTTAAACAGTGAACAATTAGCTATCAAAATAGCTAACTTATGGATATCTTATCCAACCATTACTTTTGTAATAGGTAGTTCCTTAGGTCTCCATGAAGATATTAAAAAAAGGAGTAATTTTGCTTTATCTTTTTCCAAATTTACCTTTCCCCATGGTTTATTTCGGGGTATATTATTAGAACAAATCTATCGCTCATTAAAAATCAATAATCATGAAACATATCATAAATAGTAAAGGAGACGATTCTTATGATTGGCAATGATTGGGACCAAAAATTAGAAATAATTTGGCAAAGTAGTGGTTTTAAAAAATTTATGAATCTTGTTGATAAAGAATATCAAACTAAAACAATATTTCCGCCTAAAAATTACATCTTTAATGCTTTAAAACTAACACCATATAAAAATGTTAAAGTAGTTATTGTAGGTCAAGACCCTTATCATGGTCAAGGTGAAGCTCATGGCCTATCTTTTTCAGTGTTAAAAGGCGTGAAAATTCCCCCTTCACTGCAAAATATTTATAAAGAATTACAAGATGATTTAAATATCAAAATGTGTCCCGATGGTGATTTAACAAAGTGGGCTAAAGAAGGTGTTCTTTTATTAAATGCCGTATTAACCGTCGTTAAAGACACGCCAGCATCTCATCGCAATTTAGGTTGGGAACGCTTAACAGATTATATAATCAAAATTCTAAATGAAAAAGAAGAACCTATAGTATTTATCCTATGGGGAAATTTCGCTAAAGAAAAGGCCAAATATATAACAAACCCTCGCCATCTAATTATTACTAGTCCCCATCCCAGCCCTTTTTCTGCCCGTTATGGGTTCTTTGGAAGTAAACCATTTTCTAGAACCAACGAATTTTTAAAGCAAAATGGTCTTAAACCAATTAATTGGGACTTAAATGAATAAAAGCCGAAAACACTTTAAAAAGATATCGAAATACGTTATAATATATAAAGTATAAAGAGGTGTAAAGTTAAAATGAAAAAGATTAAAGACATTTGGAATAACAATCGTGTTTTAATAGTATTAATAATAATCGTAATAACTTGTTTTTGCATTATGGGTATCGTAATGGTTAAATATTTCTTTGGGGGAAATACTTCAAGCTATGGTGACCGTTTAGATGATATTGCTAATATGCCATTTAAAGAAGAAGACCAAAATGCTTTATTATCAGCAATTAAAGAAAATGATTCTGTAATAGATTCAACAGTAAATATTCGTGGCAAAATTATATATATTCGTATTCAATTCAATGAAAAAGCAACCTTAGATAAAGCTAAAGAGATAGCAAATAAATCTATTGAAGCAATTCCATCAGATTATTTAGCAAAATATGATTTAGAATATACTTTAGTTCAAGAGTCAACTGAAAGTGTAGCAGGCTTTACTATTATGGGTGCTAGAAATATTAACAGAACAGTTTTAATCTGGAACAATAATACCCCTATTAAGGATGAGGAGTAGTGATTATGAAAAACAAATCAAAAAGTAAAATTATAATTATATCCTTTTTTCTCTTATTAATAATTGGTTTAGTTATTTTTTTCTTTGTAAAAGATAGCAATCGTTTAACCCCTCAAGAAAAAGCTTGGATAACAGAATCTGCTAAAAAAGTTCAAAATATTCATGTAATTAATGATGAAAATTTATTTGGCAAAAATGGTAAAGGAATATTTTATACTTTTATCAAAGATTTTGAAGAAAACTATGGCATATCTTTTAATAATATTGTATTTAAAAGTAATGAAACTGTATCAAATGCTTTATTCGGTACGACAAATACCTTACCTCAAGGAGCCTTAGATTTTTATCAAGACCACTATGTTTTAATTGGTAAAGAAGCTGTACCAATTCCTAGTATAGAATATATAAAAACAATGAAAATAGGAATACTTTCTTCCAATGTGTCTTATATAAATAATTATTTAAAAACATTAAATTTACAAATTGCCTCTTATAATACTCGAGAAGAATTAATTGCGGCTTTAGATAATAAAAGTGTAAATGCAATTATCGTTCCTAGAATTGAATACTTAGATACGTTATTAGAAAAAAACTATGTAATCAATTTTCATTTTAGTGATATTTTATATCATTACTATATGAACGATAATGAAAACTCTTTATTAAAAAGCGTTATGCAAAAATATTATGATACATGGTCTATAAAAAATTTACCAAATAATTTGGCTGAAGAAGAAAGAACTGAATTCTTAAAAGATTTAAAATTAGAAGAAAAAGACCTTGCATCCTTACAAAGCAATAGTATATCATACGGTTTAGTTGATAATAGTCCATATGAAGTCTTACGAAGTGGCCATGTTGGTGGGATAGCTACAGAATACATGAAAGCTTTTGCCAAATTTTCTAAGATTGATATTGAATATTATAAATACAAAAATTCTAAAAAGCTTCTTTGCGAAATTCAAAACAACAAAATTCAATTATACTTCAATTATTTTGAAAGCCCAGAAAGTAAAAAAATTCCAACAAATATTTATCTAAGTTATTCTGTTTATATTCCGTTATCTAGCACAGTAATAGTAAATACCCTTGATTCATTACAAAATAAAAAGATTTATGTTGAAGAAAATACCTTATTAGCTAGTGAATTACAGAAAAATAATAATTTACAAATAATAACTTATAATAGAGAAAAAGATTGGAATAAAATTCGTAATAAAAATGATACAATAATAGTAATCGATTCTAAATTAGGAAATTATTTTCAAAATAGTGATTTAAAAAAATTTAAAAAAGCGTTTGAAACTACCACACAAATAAATTATTCATTTTTATCAGAAAATAATGACACTTTTAATTTACTACTAAAAAAATATCTAAATTATTCTGACAATAATCTTTTCCAACAAGTTGGTATATATAATAATTTAGAAACTGAACATCAAGGAAATATTATTTCAACAATAGCAAAATATGCCTTTTATTTCTTAGTAATTATTGGTATTATACTTTTCTTGATTTTCCGTAATAGTAAAAAAGTTCGCTTAGCTAAAAAAATAAAGAAAGATGACAAATTAAAATATATTGACCAATTAACAACTTTAAAAAATCGAAATTACTTAAATGAGAATATGGAATCTTGGAATAAAAATACAATCTATCCTCAAAGTGTAATTATGATTGATTTAACAAGCTTACAAGAAATTAATGATACTTTAGGCTATGAAGAAGGTGACAAACAAATTCAAGGAGCTGCCAATATTTTAATAAGAACCCAACTAGATAATTCTGATATCATAAGAACTGATGGTACAGAATTCATGATTTACTTAGTAGGGTATAGTCAAAAACAAATAACTAGTTACTTACATAAATTAAATAAAGAATTTAAAAATTTACCTTATGCTTATGGAGCTAAAATGAGCTATAGTATGATTTTAGATGATTTAAAAAATATTGAAGATGCAATCAATGAATGTGTCGAAGAAATAAAAATGCAAAAGCAAGAACAAAAGGAAGAAAAAGAATGAAATTAAAAAAGAAAGTCCAGAATATAATTAAGCGTTTATGGCGAATTATTAGTAAACCAGAAATGTTAGTTTTACCAGGTCAGCTCGCTTTCTTTTTTTTATTGGCAATTGTTCCAACAATAACATTAATTGCCTATGGTGCATCTTTATTTCATGTATCATTTGATTTTATAACAAATTTTGTTACAAAAGCCTTTGGAAATGAAATAACAGAATTAATAATTCCAATAGTAAAAGATATTAATATAACACCTGCTTTTTTAATTACAATAGCTATTTCTTTTTATACAGCATCGACTGGCGCAAGCTCCATAATTATAACTTCTAATGAATTATATAATATACAAAATAGTAGCTTTATCAAAAGAAAAATAAAAGCAATATTTATGACATTTATATTAGTCTTATTGCTTGTATTTCTTCTTTTAATTCCAGCATTTGGTGACAAAATCATAGAGTTAGTTAGTTTTGTAAATATAAATGAAACTGTCACAAAAATATTAATAACATTAATTAATATTACTAAAAGCCCTATTTCGTGGGTAATTACATTTATCTTAATTAAAGTTATTTATGCCCTTGCTCCAGATAAAATAATAGACTCATCATATACCAATAAAGGAGCAATATTTACAACAATTGGTTTTGTAATAACTACCGAACTATATTCATTCTTTGTAAATAACTTTGCTCATTATGATATTTTATATGGTGGGCTTGCTCATTTTGTAGTATTAATGATTTGGTTATATTTATTAGCCAATATCGTAACTGTAAGTTTAGCTATAAATAGTGAAGAAATAGAGCGTTACCAAAAAAAGGAACAATAAAAAAAATAATTTGCCATATACTAATATTGTGCACACGGGTATTACTTGTGCACAGTAAAAATTTCGATCCGAAAAATATGCTATGGTATCAATAAGATTGAAAAGTAATATCCAAGAAAGTAAAAAGATTTACTTTCTTTTTTTTAGAATTTTATTAACCTCTTTCAATTATATCTAATGAGTATGAAATTTATACTTGATAGGTATAAGCAGATATTTAAGTTTACCACTACATTTTTACACACTTTTCAGTCGCCACCTATTGACTCAGGGGGAGGGGTATTATGCTATAATTTTTTCTATGAAAAATAGAAAAGAGAATAACAAATGAAGCTAAAAAGGTTAGAGAAGAATAAGTATAAAAAAGTATTGTTAACAATAATAATTGGTATAGTACTTATATGTGTAGGGATACTTTTAGGCAAAACACTTGCCATGTATCAAGTGAATAAAAGTTTTGAATTTGTCAATGGTAAAGTAAATTAGTCTGAAAAGAAAAGCAAAATTTATTTTATAAAAAATAGGAGAAAAGGGCAGACTTCCCCTTAC
>CANRJL010000004.1 GCA_947630935.1 uncultured Bacilli bacterium
TCTTTTTTATAATATCATTTTTCGTCTCTTTAATCAATATGGTCTAACATAGATTTTTTCTATTGACTTAGGGGGGGGGGTATATGCTATAATTTACCAGTGAAATGAGTGGTAGTTTAATGAAAGAACTAGAATATCCTTTTAATGTTGAACAATTAATCAAAAATAAAAAGAAAATCAAAAAAGAACTTCTTTTAAAACCAGGACTTATTACTAAAAATATTGCTATATTAGGTGGGTCAACAACTAGTGAAATAAAAAATATGTTAGAAATTTTTCTTTTAAATTATGGAATTAAGCCTAATTTTTATGAATCTGAGTATAATAAATATTATGAAGATGCCATGTTTGGCAATGCCGAATTAGATTCTTTTAAACCTGATATCATTTATATTCATACTACTAATCGTAATATTATTGATTATCCTGTGATGGCTGATAAAAAAGAAGAAATAGATAATTTATTAGATAATACCTATCAAAAATTTACTAAAATGTGGGAGCATTTATATACTAAATTTAATGCTATAATTATTCAAAATAATTTTGAATATCCTTTTTATCGGTTATTAGGTAATAAAGATGCTAGTGATATTCATGGTAAAATAAATTTTTTAACAAGACTAAATCAAAAGTTTTATGATTATGCTAATTCGCACAATAACTTTTTTATTCAAGATATTAATTATTTGGCCTCTTGTTATGGCTTAGATAAATGGTCTAATCAATTTTATTGGCATATGTATAAATATGCAATGGAAGTTCCTGCTATTCCTTATTTAGCATTTAACTTAGCTAATATCATAAAATCAATATATGGTAAAAATAAAAAAGCTTTTGTTTTAGATTTAGATAATACTTTATGGGGTGGTATTGTTGGGGATGATGGTGTCGAATCACTAAAAGTTGGCCCTGAAGTTCCTAGTGGTCAAGTATATTATGAATTTCAAAAATATTTAAAAGAACATAAACAATTAGGAATTATTTTAAATATTAATTCTAAAAATGAATATGAAAATGCAATTGCTGGTTTAAATAACCCAGGTTGTGTTTTAAAACCAGAAGACTTTATCATTATCAAAGCCAATTGGAACCCTAAAAATATTAATACTAAAGATATATCTGAAGAATTAAATATTGGAGCGGATAGCTTTGTCTTTGTTGATGATAACCCAGCTGAGCGTAAAATAGTTAGAGAATATATAGATAATATTGCTACTCCTGAAATAAATGTTCCAGAAGATTACATCCGAATTATTGACCGTAACGGATATTTTGAAATGACTAATTTTACTGAAGAAGATTTAAAAAAGAGTGAATTATATAAAGATAATGCTAAAAGAAGTCAGATGATGTCAACCTTTGATAATTATGATGATTATTTACGTTCCTTACAAATGAAAGCTGAAATATGTTCATTTAAACCAATTTATTTAGAAAGAATATCTCAATTAACCAATAAAAGTAATCAATTTAATTTAACAACAAAACGTTATTCGCTTGCCGATATTGAAGAAGTAAACAATGACGATAATTGCCTTAAATTATATGGTAAATTAGCTGATATCTTTGGTGATAATGGGGTAATAAGCGTTGTAATTGGAACAATTAAAAATACTACTGAACTCCATATTGACTTATGGATAATGAGTTGTCGCGTTTTAAAAAGAAACATGGAATTTGCCATGATGGATGAGTTAGTTAAAAAAGCTCAAGAAAGAAATATTAAAACAATCTATGGCTATTATTATCCAACCTTAAAAAATAAAATGGTCAAAGAGTTTTATGAAATGCAAGGTTTTACTCTCTTAAATGAAGATGCCGATGGCAATAAAACCTATCAATATGATATATCAAAAGGATATATAAATAAAAATACAGTAATCGAGGTGAATGAATAATGACAAAAGAAGAAATCTACGAAAGATTAAATCATGTTTTTCAAGATATCTTTGATGATGAAAGTATTACCGTAAATGCTGATACTACAGCTGATGATATTGAAGATTGGGATAGTCTTGAACATATTAATTTAATTGTCGCTATTGAACAAGAATTTAATATGAAATTTAACATGAATGAAGTTACATCAATGAAAAACGTTGGTGAAATGGTAGATATTATTTTATCTAGAACAAAATAAAAAGTGAAGTGGTGAAAGAAATGAAAAACCTAAAAAAGGCTGAAAGCCTTGATACTGCTCATACCAATTCTTATCAAACTATTGAACAATGCCAAAAACATAATTTAAACGAGTATAAATTTAAAGACATAAAAATTGGTCTAGAAGCAGAATTTAAGGCAAATATTACCGAGGAAATGGTTGCAACTTTTTGTAAAATGACAGGCGATATAAACCCACTTCATAATGATTTAGAATATGCAAAATCAAAAGGATATCAAGAAAAAGTAGTGTATGGAATGTTAACATCTACTTTTTTATCAACTTTAGCAGGAGTATATCTTCCAGGCAAATATAGTCTTATACATAGTGTCGAAATTTTATTCAAAAAGCCAGTATTTATTTCAGATAGTCCTTTAACAATTAGAGGAAAAATCATTGAAATAAACGAAATTTTTAAGCAATTTACAATAGGCTTTACTATTTTAAATAATAAAGGAATAAAAGTATCCAGAGGAACAATGAAAGTAGGGATTTTAGATGAGTGAAAAAATATTGTTAATTACAGGTGCATCATCAGATATAGGAGCAAAGTTAATTAGCGAAATTCATGAAGAATATGATTATATTATAGCCCATCATAATGGAAATAAAAGTAACTTAAAAGAACTAAAAGAAAAATTAAAAGAAAAATTAATTTTTATCGAAGGTGATTTTAAAGATGAAAATAAAACTTATGAATTTGTAGAAAATATTAAGAAAACTGGAAAAATTCCAACACATATAGTCCATTTTCCATCCGGAAAGTTTGAAAATATGAAGTTCTCAAAATTAACTTGGGATAGATTCCAAAATGACATAAATATTGCTATGCGGTCATTAGTTATTATTTTAAATGAATTTTTACCAGTTATGGCCAAAAATAAATATGGAAAAGTAGTTGTAATGCTGACATCTTGTACAACTAATATTCCCCCTAAATATCTAGCAAGTTATGTAAGTACAAAATATGCCTTACTAGGTTTAGTAAAAGCCTTAGCTAATGAATATGCAGATAAAGGAATAAGAATAAATGGCGTTTCACCATCAATGATGGAAACAAAATTCTTAGAGAATATTCCAAAATTAATAGTTCAACAAAATGCAATGAATAGTCCAACTGGCAAAAATTTATCCGTAGAAGATGTGGTTCCTATGTTCCAATTTTTATTATCTGAAAATTCAGACAGTATTACAGGACAGAATATTGCAATTACAAATGGAAACATTATGTAATAAGTAAAAGGAGTAAATAATTATGACATTAGCATCGTTAGTTTTTGCTTTTTTTTGTATAATTACAATAATAGTATACTTTATAGTTCCTAAAAAAATACAATGGTTTGTTTTATTAATAGCTAGTTTATTTTTCTTGTTTTATAACAACTTTAGTTGGCAAACAGTTTGCCAAGCTAGTATTATTTTATTAACTAGCTACTTTATTGGACGCAAATTAGAAAAATATCAAAATACTAAAAAAGCTAAATGGTTTTTGCTTTTAGGTTGCCTCATAATTATTGGCCTTTTAGGCTATTTAAAGTATACTAATTTCTTTTTAAACACTATTAAACATTTCTTATCTTTATTTCATATTAGTTTTAAATTTAAAAAGGTAACAAGAACAACTTTAGTTGGTTTAAGTTATTATTCTTTAATTATGATAAGTTATTTAGTAGATATCTATCGAGGCAAAAATAAAAGTGAAAAAAATATTTTTAAATTAGCTTTATTTATGAGTTATTTTCCTATTTTATCATCTGGCCCATTTGTTCGTTTTTCAGAAATGAAGGAAAATTTATTTAAAAAACATAAATTAAATTATAAAGCCTTATGTAATGGTTTAATTCGTATTCTCTGGGGTGTCTTTAAAATATTAGTTATCAGTGAACGTTTAGCAATGTTTGTTAATACAGTTTATTCTGATATTAATCAATTTAATGGCTTTTATTTAATATTAGCTGCTTTAATGTTTACTTTACAACTATATACTAATTTTTCAGGTTCTATTGATATTATTATGGGAGTATCCGAAATTATTGGCATACCTTTGCCTGAAAACTTTACAGCCCCTTTCTTTTCTAGAAGCATCACTGAACTATGGCGTAATTGGCATATTACATTAGGAGCTTGGTTAAAAGATTATATATTTTATCCATTATTAAAATCTGATTTTATGCAAAAAATAAATACTATTTCCAAGAAAAAATTAGGCAAAAAAATTGGAAAAAAAGTTCCGCTATATTTATCGATGCTTATTATGTGGCTATGTATAGGTATTTGGCATGGGGGAGCTTATACTTATGTTATTGGTTCGGGTCTATTACAATTTATCTATATCTTTTTTGAAGATAATTTAGCTTCTTTAGCAAATAAAGTGTATCAAAAACTTCATATCAAAACAGATACATTTAGCTTTAAACTATATCAAATCATTCGAACTTATTTATTATTTTCTTTCTCAATGATTTTCTTTAGAGCCCCAAGTGTTAAAACAGCCCTTAAAATTATTCAAGGAATGTTTGTCTTTAACCCTTGGATATTATTAGATAATAAATCTTTATTTACAGCTGGTCTTGATTTATTAGACTTCCGTGTGTTAATTATATCTTTAATTGCTTTATTTATTGTTGAATATTTAAGCACTAAAGGAAAAGTACGGGAAAAACTAGCTCAGCAAAATATTGTCTTTCGATGGAGCATTTTATATTTATTAATATTTGCCATAATAATATTTGGTTGTTATGGAGTAGGATATGACCCAGCTACCTTTATTTATGAACAGTTTTAAGGGGTGTTAAAATTGCAAAAATTTCTTAAACCAATCTTATTTCTTGTTATCCTCTTCTTGCTAGGGGGGGGGGTATTTAAGGCTTTATGGCTTGATAAAAAATATCTTTCCCTTACTGTTTATGATGAACCTAAAAATTCACTAGATATTGTCTATGTTGGGGCTAGTAATGTTTATGTTTACTTTAATACTACTTTAGCATTTGATTTATATGGTTATGCAACTGGTACTTTTAGTACCGGTTCACAACCATTTCCTATGATTAAATATGTTCTTCAAGAAACTAAAAAATATCAAAACCCATCTTTATATATCATTGATTTAGCTCGTTTTGCTGATGATTATAGCAAAATGGAGGATGGTGATATTAGAAGAGCTACTGATTCTCTTAAATTTTCTGCAAATAGAATCAAGGCCATTAATGAAATATTAAGTTATAAAAACATAAAAAAACAAGAATACCTGAATTATTACTTTAGCTTTTTTCTTTATCATAATCGTTGGCAAAATATTAATGAAAATGATTTTACAGGTTATTCCAATTACTATAAAGGCTATATCTTAAATGATTTAACAATTCAAAGTCATCCGTCTAATGCTGGTAATTGGCAGGAGCCTAAGGCACCATTAAATGAAACTAACGCGCGAGTTTTAAATGATTTAATTAATTATATTAAAGAAAATAATCTTAATGTCTTATTCACTATTCCTGTAAAATATTATAACAAAAACGAAGTAGGGCAATTAAAAAGTGCTATTACCCTTATTGCTGAAAATAACTTAGAATATCTTAATTTTAATACCTTAGCTGATTTTCCTGTTGACTTTGCCAAAGATTTTTATAATCCTGACCATCTAAATGTCTATGCCACAACTAGATATACCTTATATTTTTCTAAATATTTAAAAGAGCATTACGATTTACCAAATCATCAAAATGATCCAAATTATAAATCTTGGCAAGAAGAATATGAACGTTTTAAAAAAGATTTTAAAAAATTGACTAAAAAAGATTTTAATAAATTACTTTTAGAATATCAACAGAACTAATGCTTTAAACAAAAAGAAAGGAGTGGTTGGTTATATGCAAAAAATTATCAAAATTGGAGCATTTATCATCATATTTATATTTATATGGACAAAAGTATTTAATATCTTATGGATGGATAGATATGCAATTAACGATTATTATAAAGAACCTAAAAATTCAATTGATGTTGTTTATATTGGCCATAGTAATGTTTATATGTTATTTAACCCAACTATTGCCTATGATATTTTTGGTTATAAAACAGGCTTAGTTGCTGTTCCTGGCATGCCTTTTATTGCTACTAAAAACTTTTTGATTGAAGCTCAAAAAACCCAAAACCCAAAATTATATATAATTGATATCAGTAAACTTGCCACAGTTTATGGTGACAGTGATATTAGATGGACTGTTGATAGTATGAATATGTCTCTAAATAGAATGCAAACAGTAAAACTTCTTTTAGACCATGCTACTTTTGAAACTGAAGATGCAATTAATTATTATTTTAGTAACTTTTTATATCATAATAAATGGAAAGAAATCAAAGAACTTAATTTTAATAACAATATATATTATAAAGGTTTTGAATTAAGTACTAAAAATGCTGTCACTAATAAAGTCGAAAAATATATTTGGGATGAAGAAGTAAGTCCACTTTCTACGGAACTTAAAGATAATCTTGTAGATTTAATTAATTATATTAAAGAAAATAATTTACCTGTCTTATTTGTCGCGTCCCAACGTAATTATGATAAAAATGAACAAAAACAAATTAATGATGCTTTTCAAATCTTAGCTGAAAATAATTTAGAATATCTTAATTTTAATACCTATGAAGATTTTCAATTAAATGGAGCAACTGATTATTATAATAAAAATCATGCTAATGTTTTTGGGTCAATGAAATATACTTTATATTTTGGTAATTATTTAAAAGAACATTATAATCTGCCTAATCAAAAAGCTCAAAAAGTTGATTCATCTTGGCAAGAAGAATATGAAAGAATGCAAAAAGATTTTCAAAAATTAACGAAAAAAGATTTTAAGAAAACATTACAGAGTTATCAAAAACAATTAGGAATAAAAACTGAGTGATTATCAGTTTTTTTGTTTTAAAAAAGGCTCTTGCCAAATATCCAAAACTATTTTATACTAAAAACAAATGAAGTGGGTGTGTTATAATGAGTAAAATAGCTGTTTTAATTCCTTGCTATAATGAAAGTAAAACTATTGCTAAAGTAATAAAAGATTATCAAAAAGTTTTACCTTCTGCGGATATATATGTCTATGATAATAATTCAACTGATAATACTGCACAAATAGCTAAAAGTACAGGGGGGGGGATATTTATCCGCTATGAATATAAACAAGGCAAAGGCAATGTCATTCGTTCTATGTTTAAACAAATAGATGCTGATTGTTATTTAATGATTGATGGCGATGATACTTATCCAGCTGAAAATGCTCCAGAAATGTGTCAATTAATTTTAGATAAAAAAGCTGATATGGTTATTGGTGACCGTTTATCTTCGACTTATTTTCAAGAAAACAAAAGACCTTTCCATAATTTTGGTAATGTTTTAGTGCGCAGTTTAATAAATCATTTATTTCATAGTAATATTAAAGATATTATGACTGGGTATCGGGCTTTTAGTTATGAATTTGTTAAAACTTTTCCTGTTTTATCTAAAGGCTTTGAAATAGAAACTGAAATGACTATTCATGCTTTAGATAAAAATTTTTTATTAAAAGAAATACCTGTTGACTATCGTGACCGTCCTAAAGGAAGTGTTTCAAAATTAAATACTTACAAAGATGGATACAAAGTTTTAAAAACAATCGCGCGCTTATTTAAAGAATATAAACCAATGGTTTTTTTTGGCTATATCAGTGTTTTCTTTTTTATCATTTCACTTTTATTTGGCACGCCAGTCTTTATTGAATATTTTAAGACAGGCTTAGTTTTAAAATTTCCGACTTTAATCTTTGCTGGTTTTATGCTTATGATTTCAATGCTTATGCTTATATGTGGCATTATATTAGAAGTTGTAGTTAAGAAAAATCGTCAATTATTTGAATATGTTTTAATCAATACTAAACGGAGGTCTTAAATGAAAAGAAAAGAGTTAATGATTCAAATCTTTAAATTTGTAATAGTGGGGGGAATTGCTACTGTAATAGATTGGCTAATTTATTTTATCTTATATAATTTATGTTCTATTAACCCTTTAATTGCCAATATAATTTCTTTTTCTATTTCTGTTATTTATAATTATTTAGCTAGTGTTAAATGGGTTTTTAAAGTCAATAATTCTAAAACTAAAAAGCAATTATTTAGTGAATTTATGCTATTTAGTATTTTAGGTCTATTATTAACTGAATTTCTTTTATGGTTATTTATTGCCAAACTAAATATTGGTGGTTTAGTCGCGAAAGTTATTTCTACTGCTATTGTTATGGTCTTTAATTTTGTAACTCGCAAAATATTTTTAGAAAAAAATCTTGATTTTAAAAAAATGCTTTCTCGTAAAGAAGTTACAAAAATCTTAATGATTTTTTATGCTCTTTGTTTTACGATTGGCCTTAATTATTACTTTTTTAAAAAATCTGTTTTTGGTCGGCAAAGTATATTGAATTTTTTAATATTATTTCTTGTCTATAAATTTTTAAATAATAATAAAGTTAATTCTCAAGAAAAAGAACCTCTTATTTTTTCATATATCTTAGCAACTACCTTAGTAATTGGTCAAGTTATCTTTGATAGTAATGATATTAGTAATTTATGGAGTAGTTGGAAAACTTTATTTTTAAATATAATTACATGGTTAGGTTTTTTAAAAGTTTTTGCTCAGGCATTCTCTTTAATTTTTGCTAAATTAAAAAAAATGGAAACTAAAAAACAGCCAAAGTTATGGAAATTTTATCGCTTAAAAAACATTTATCTTATTTTAGTAGGAATTTTAGTTTCTAGTAAAATTCCTGTTTTCTTAGCTTATTTTCCAGGAATATATGCTTGCGATATTAATGTTCAAACTAATCAAATATTTACTAATTCAATTAGTAAATGGCATCCCCCAATTCATACTTACTTTTGGCAATTTTGTCTTTATTTAAGTACTAAGATAAATATTGATGCTTTAATTATTTATTCTTGGCTTCAAATTATTTTCTTATCTTTAGTCTTTGCTAAGATTTGTCATTTTTTAATTAAGAAAGAAGCAAATAATTGGGTAATTTTATTTGCCATTATTTTCTTTGCTTGTAACCCAGTTATTCATATTTATTCTTTAGTAACTACTAAAGATGTCATATTTGCTGGTTTTATGCTTTTATTTATCTTAGAAATAATTTCTTTATTAACTGACCCACAAGAATATTTAAAAAAACCATTTAATTGGTTTAAATATCTGTTTTTTGGTATCATGGCCTGTTTATTTCGCAATAATGCCATCTATGCCATTATTTTAAGTGCACCTTTTCTAATACTTATAAGTAAAAAATACTGGCGTCAAATTTTAGCAATGTTTATTCTTATATTTCTTGGTTATTTAAGTATTCAAAATGGTATTTATAATTTTCTTGGAGTTAAAGAAGGCAACAACAAAGAAATGCTTAGTGTTCCTATAGAACAAATAGCAAATGTTGTCTATCATAATGACTCTAATCTTACTGATACAGAAAAAGCTGAAATTAAGCAATTTTTATCTTATGAAACAGCCTTAAAAAAATATAACCCTCGTTTAGCTGATAATGTTAAAGGTACTTTTAATACCACTTATTTTAATAATCATAAAATTGCTTTTCTAAAATTATGGACAAGTCTTTTAGTAAAATATCCACTAAATTATGTTTCAGCTTTCTTATCATTAAGTTTAAATTATTGGTATCTAGATGCTAATACTCTTGATTCATATACTAAAAAAGGTTATTTAGAAGACTATTTTTATGAAAATGAATATTATCAAACTAAACGTGAAAGTAAAATACCTTGGCTTTATCAACAATATCATCAAGTAGCTAATTATAAATTGTTTGAAAAGATGCCTTTTATATCTCGCTTATTTTCAGTTAATCTTATTTTCTGGTTGCTTTTATTTACCATTTTTGTTTTATGGCATCAAAAGCAAATGAAATTATTAATCAGTATCTTACCTTTATTCTTTATATGGTTAACGCATATGGCTGGACCAATCAGTTCTTTTCGTTATTTATTTAGCTTATACTGTGCTTATCCCTTATTTATAGCCTTTATTTTTAATAGTAATCGTATTTTTCCTAAAGCCAAATAATTTTCACATGAAGTTTACATTTAAAAAAGATACACTTGCTTCAAGTATAGATAAATGTTAAAATGAAATTACGAAGTGTTTAAATTAGAGAAATATTAGGTGATTTAAGATGAAGAACAAAACTTCTAAACATAAGCCTTTATATAATATCAAAAAGGTAGTTTATTTATGTATAAAAAGATTATTTGATATCGTGTGCAGTATTGTCGGAATTCTTGTATTAATTCCTCTTTCTGTCGTCATAAAAATATGCTATGTATGTACGGGCGATTTTCATAGCATTTTTTATGTGCAAAAAAGAATTGGTAAGAATGGCAAAATTTTTAATTTCTATAAATATCGTTCTATGGTTTTAAATGCTGATGAAATTATTGAAAAATGGCTTTTAGAAAACCCTGAAATCAGAAAAGAATACTCTAAAAATAAAAAATTGAAACATGACCCGCGTATAACTAAAATAGGCTATATTTTACGACGAACATCTTTAGATGAATTTCCTCAGTTTATTAATGTGTTAAAAGGGGATATGAGTGTTATTGGCAATCGTCCTTATATGTTGCGGGAAAAAGTAGATATGGGCAAATATTATGATGATATTGTTAAAACTAAGCCTGGTATTACTGGCTTATGGCAAGTAAGTGGCCGTAATGATACAACTTTTAAAAAACGTTTGCAATTAGAAAAAAAATATTCTGAGACATGTTCTTTATTTTTAGATATTAGAATTCTATTCCATACTGTTATTGCAGTAATTACAGGGGATGGTGCGATGTGAAAAAGTTGTTGTTTGTAAATTTGTTAATACTTCTTTTTATTTGTGGCTGTACTCATAAAGAACCAGAAAATAATGTTGTCTTAGAAAATGAAAATAAAACAGAAGAAGTTCCTCAAGAAATAAAAGTAGTCGATTTAGCTTCAACAGCTCGTCCTTATGCTGTTGTAATTAATAATACTTCTGTTGCAGTTAAAGTCCAACAAGGTCTACAACAAGCATATATGGTTTATAGCATTCCTGTTGAAGGGGGTCTTACAAGATTACTCGCTTTTTATAAAGATATAGCTGATTTAAAAATAGGGACAATAAGAAGTGCTAGACATAATTTCTTAGATTTTGCTATGGAGCAAGATGCTATCTTTGTTCATTGGGGTTGGAGTCATTATGCCAAAGACCAAATAGCAAGTTTAAATATTAATAATATTAATGGTTTATCTGATTCGGCTTTTTGGCGAGAAAACCCGGAGAATTTAGCAACTGAACATACTGGTTACACTAATTTAGCTAAAGTAAAAGATGTCGCTGTAAAAAAAGGCTATTCTTTAACTACTACTAAAAAAGTTCCTTTAAATTATTCTTATTCTGAAGTTGATTTAGCGCCACTGGCTAATAGCCAACCTGCTACCAATATATTTATTCCTTCTAATGCTTCTTTAAGTTCTAGCTATGAATATGATGCTGAAAATAAAGTCTATAAAAGAAGTGTCAATAATAACCCTCATATTGATTATGCTACTAAAAAACAATATACCGTAAAAAATATTATAATTGTCAAAATTAATACTAAAGTAGCAAGTGATGGTAAATATTGGGATTTGACAACAACTGGTAGTGGGGAAGGGCAATATATTACAAATGGTTATGCTATTCCAATTAAATGGACTAAAGAAAAAAGAGATAGTCAAACAATTTATCGCGATTTAGCTGGTGAAGAAATAAAAATAAATGATGGTAATACATTTATTGAATTACAGTCAACCAATCAACAATACACCATAAAATAAAGGAGTAAAAGCTATGCAAGATAAAATAAAAATTATTGTAGCCACCCATAAAAAATATCAAATGCCTTCTAGTGATTTATATCTTCCTTTACAAGTAGGCGCTAAGGGTAAAGAAAAACTAGGCTATCAAACTGATGATACTAAAGATAATATTTCAGCTAAAAATTCTTCTTTTTGTGAATTAACTGGTTTATATTGGGCTTGGAAAAATTTATCAGCTGACTATATTGGTCTAGTTCACTATCGTAGATATTTTGCTTCAAAAACAAGAAAAAAAGATAAATTTTCTGCTATCTTAACTAAAGAAGAAGCATTAAAATATTTAGAAAATTATGATATTATAGTTCCTAAAAAAAGGAAATACTGGATAGAAACGATATATAGTCATTATAAGCATACTCATTATGTTGAAACACTAGATGAAACAATTAAAATTATTCAAAAACTTTATCCAGAATACACCGAATCTCTTAATAAGACATTAAAAAGAACTTATATGTATGCTTTTAACATGTTTATTATGAAAAAAGAATATTTAGATGAATATTGTACTTGGTTATTTAAAATTCTTTTTGCTCTTGAAAAGAAAATGAAAAATAAGAAATATGATGCATTTCATGCTCGTTTTTATGGAAGAATTAGTGAAATTTTATTTAATGTTTGGTTAAATTATAAAGGATATCAATACAAAGAAATTCCCTTTATTTATATGGAAAAAATAAATTGGTGGAAGAAAGGAACAAGTTTTTTAAAAGCCAAATTTTTTGGTAAAAAATACGATAAAAGTTTTTAGAAAGGAAAAAAACAATGAAATTAAGAACAACAGATATATTTAAAAAACTCTATTTAAAAAATCCTAATTTAATTGTTTTAAATAATGAACAAATTAAACAGCTGCAAACAATTATTGTAAATATGGCTGATGATATTATAGGAGTTTTAGAAGAAATTGGTGCGACTTATCATTTAACTGGTGGTTCTTGTTTAGGTGCCATTCGCCATCAAGGTTTTATTCCCTGGGATGATGATATGGATATTGATATAGCTCGTCAAGACGTTAAACCTTTTTTAGAAGCTTTTAAAGCTAAATATGAAGCAAAGTATTGGGTTCATACTCCTTATAATGAAGATAATTTTTGTCTACCAATTATTCAAATTAGACTTAAAGATACTGTTTATAAAGGTGTTAATGATTATTTAGAAGAAGAATGTGGTGTTCCTATTGACATGGCTATTATGGAAAATACATATGATAATGCTTTTTTAAGAAAAATTCATGGTATTGGTAGTATGCTATTAGGTCTAATAGTTTCTTGTCGGAAATTTGCTCAATACAAAGATTTTTATTTAGACTTAGTAAAAGGTTTAAAAGAAGAAACCAAAATATTTAAAAGAAAAATTTTTATTGGACGCTTATTTTCTTTCTTTTCCTTATCACACTGGATACGTCTTTATGATAAATGGAATCAAAGATGTAAAAATGAAAACTCTAAATATGTCGTTGTTCCTACTGGTCGCAAAAATTTTTTCGGGGAAATTTATGAACGTGAAAAGTTCTTTTTAATGACCGAAGCTATTTTTTTAAAAAGACATTGGCAAGTTCCTAAAGATTACACTTATTATTTAGAAAAAATGTATGGTGATTATCAAAAACTGCCACCTAAAGAAGATATTGAAAGACATGCTTTATTAGCATTTAATTTAAAAAAGAAAAATAAATAGAAAGGATAACTAAAATGAATATAGCTGTTATATTTGCTGGGGGAGTTGGAAGAAGAATGAAAACCTCTGGGCTTCCTAAACAATTTATTAAAATATTTAATGTGCCAATTATCGTGCATACTATTAACAATTTTCAAAATAATTCAGCTATTGATAAAATTGTTGTTGTTATGCTTGAACAATATATTCCCTATATGCAAACACTCGTTAATCAATATCATTTAGATAAAGTAGTTTCTATTGTAAAAGGTGGTCAAACTGGTCAAGAGTCAATTTATAATGGTTTAAAAGAAGCCAAAAGAATTAGTTTAAATAAAGAAGCTATTGTCTTAATTCATGATGGAGTTCGACCATTTATTGAAGATGATTTAATTAAACGAAATATTGAAAGTGTCACCGTCTATAAATCAGCTATAAGTGCGGTTCCTTGTCGTGAGACCATTGTTACCGTAAATAATGATTTAAATGTAGAAAATATTACTAATCGGGCGACTTCTTGGATAGCAAGAGCTCCACAAAGTTTTTATCTTGACGACATTTTAAATGCTCATGAACAAGCCAAAACAGATGGGCTTGCTACTTTTATTGATTCATGTACCTTAATGAAACATTATAATCACACCATTCATCTTGTAGAAACTTGCCCAGAAAATATCAAAGCCACAACACCAGATGATGTTATATATTTAAAATCATTAATGGAAATGAAAGATAATGTGCAAATACTAGGAGTTGACTTTAAAGAATACCGGAAATTATTAAAATAGAAAAGATGGGATATTTATGACAGAAAAACTAAAAAAATTAAAAAAATATATCAATAAAAATCATGAAAACATCTATATATATGCTCTTATCACATATATTCTTGCTTATATGTTAGGTGATAATTCTGTTTTAGCTACTAAATTAACTTTTGTTTTTTCTCTCATTAAATATTCAGCTCTTTTAGTAATTATTTTAAAAATAATTTGTCATGATTTATTAAAATATACCTCGAAAACTTTTGGAACTTTATTAATTATTGCGCTTTTTCTTTTATTTTTAACATTCCATATTCATAGTCGTTATCTTTTACAATTATTTATCATCATTGTTGGTTCTAAAAATGTTTCTTTTGAAAAAATAATTAATAAAGTTTTGAAAGCCGAATTTGCTTTAGTTTTACTAATAATCTTTTTATCTTTAACTGGAATAATTAGTAATTATAAAGAATTTCGTCCCAATAATATTGTTAGATATGCCCTAGGTTTTAAATATGCCCCAAGCTCTTCTGGCTATATTTGGTACTTTACAACTTTATATTTATTTTTAAAAAAAGGGCAGGCCAAAGGCTCTGATTATCTTTTGCTCTTTTTACTAAACTTAGTATTTTATTTATTAACTGATGCAAGAAATGGTTTTTACTTTTCTTTAATTGTAATTGGTTTAAATATTTTTTATAATCATTTAAAAATATCTAAAGAAATTGTAAATGAAATTATATATCGTCTTACTGTCTTAATTCCTATTATATTAATTATTGGTAGTTTAGCCCTTAGTATTTTTTATAAACCTCAAAATAGCTTCATGAAAAATATTAATAGCTTTTTAAGTAATCGCTTATCATTACAACAAAAAGCTTTAAAAATGTATCCAATATCTTTATTTGGTAATTCAATCGATTGGGTTACTAATGATGATATCAAGCAGGATATAACTCTTCGTAAGAGTGATATGAATTATGTCGATAATTCATATATTAATCTTCTTCTAAATTATGGTTTAATCTTTATAATTTTATTATTTATTTTATTTTATAAATTAGCTACCTTAAATTACAAAGAAAAAAAATATTATCAAAATGCTCTTTTAATTATTATTTTTATTCATGCAGCAATTGACCCCCATTTACTAAAAATATCTATGAATATCTTTTTATTACAATTTGTAGAATTCTTTGTCTTTTATATCAAAAAAGAAAAAGAGGAAAAAATAACTGATGCCTTAACCTTAAAAGAAATTCAAAATATGCAACTTACAATGTTTAAAGCTATTACCCAATTTTTAGATAAAAATAAAATAACTTATTATATCTGTGGAGGAACTTTACTAGGTGCGATTCGGCATAAAGGTTTTATTCCTTGGGATGATGATATTGATATCTTATTACCTAGACCAGATTATGAAAAATTGCAAGAAATAGCTAAAACTAAAAAAATTAATAAAGATTTAGAAATTCACTCTTATGAATTAGGTAATTTAAATGACCCATTTTGTAAAGTTTATAATTTAAACACAACAATGGCTAAATATAATTCCAATGATGAATATGATAATCATATGTGGATAGATATTTTTCCATTAGATGGTCTTCCAAATTCTGATAAAAAAATAAAAATAATTTTTCAAAAATCAATATTTTGGCGCAAATTATTAATGATTAGAAAGTTAAAAGAAGAAAGAATAGTTGATACTTCTAAAACTAAATTAAAAGCAGTTTTAAAACCATTTATCAAATTCTTTGTTGATTTATTACCTAAAGATTTTTATGTTGCTAAAATTCGTAAATTATGTTTAACTTATTCTTATGAAAATGCCCAATATGTTGGTGGAATAGCTTGGGGTTATGGTCCCCAAGAAAAAATGCCCAAAAAAGCTGTTGAAAAAGTTGTTAAAGTTGAATTTGAAAAAATGAAAGTGAAGACTTTTTCTTGTTGGGACTTATATTTAAAAAATTTGTATGGTGATTATCAAAAATTACCACCTAAAAAAGACCAAATAGCCCATACTATGGTTGTGCAAAAAATAAAATAAAAAAAGGAGTATTAAAACATGCAAAAGAAATTTAAATCAATTACATTTTATAATGCTTTTACAAGCTTATTATTACAACTAGTAACTATTTTAAATGGTTTTATTATTCCGCGTTTAATTTTAAAAACATTTGGTTCTGATGTAAACGGTTTAATTTCTTCTTTAAATCAGTTTTTAAATTATGTCACAATTTTAGAAGGTGGTTTATCATCTGTTATCTTAGCTAATTTATATAAACCATTATATGCAAAAAACAAAGAAAAGATTAGCTCAGTAGTTAAAACAACCCAAAAATTTTATCAAAAATTAGCTTTTATTTTTTTAGGTTATGCTCTTGTCATCGCCCTTATTTATCCAATTATTTTTCAAGTACCATTTTCATATGAATATGTCTTTTCTTTAACATTAATTTTGGCAATTAATATCTTTGTTCAATACAATTTTTCTATATCTTGGAAACTTCTTTTAAATGCTGATAAAAAAGTATATATTGTTTCTTTAAGTCAAATTGCTTTAATTATTCTAAACACTTTATGCTTTGCTATTTTAATTAAAATCTTTCCTTCAATACATTTTTTAAAACTAGTAACTGCCTTAGTCTATATATTACAACCAATAATCTATCATCATTTTGTCAATAAATATTTTGCTATTGATAAAAATGTTAAAGAAGATAAGAATGTTTTAAAAAGTAGGTGGGATGGTTTTAGTATTAGTATAGCTACTTTTATTCATAAAAATACGGATGTCACTATTTTAACTTTTTTTACTAATTTAGCAACAGTTTCCGTTTATAGTGTCTATAGTTTAGTTGCTAATGGTATAAGAGCTTTAATTACTTCTTTATCTTCAGGAATTATTCCTACAATGGGGCATTTATATGCTAAAAATAATAAAGAAGAGTTAAATCAAATCTTTAATTTTTATGAATATATTATTTTCTTTGTTACTTTTTTACTTTTTACAGTTGGTATTTTATTAGTAATTCCATTCGTGACTTTATATACAAAAAATGTTAATGACGCGAATTATTATCAACCAATTTTTGGCATAGTATTATTACTTTCAGAAGCTGTTTTTTGTCTTAAAGAACCATTTGTTAATTTAGCTTATTCTGCTGGAAAATTTAAAAGCATTAAAAAACATGCGTATATTGAAGCAGGTATTAATATTATAGTATCAATAGTCCTTGTCAATATTTATGGTTTAATCGGGGTAGCTATTGGCACCCTTTTAGCAATGTCTTATCGAACTTTATATCATGTAATATATTTAAAAAAGCATTTAATAAAAAGAAAAATAAGTATTTTTGCTAAAAAGTTTATTCTCTTTGGTTTAGCTACTGCGATTGGTGTATCCTTTTGCCTAATTTGTTTTCCTCTAACCAAAGTAACTATTTTAAATTGGCTTTTATATGCAGTTATTTATACAAGTATTTTAACCATTTTATATACCATATTAACAGCTATCTTTTATAAAGAAGAATTTCGTTATATTAAACAATTTATTAAAAAATTCTTAGAGAGGAAGTAAGCTATGTTAAAAGATGTATTTAATTGGGGTAATCTAAGTAAATATCGTAATGAAATCTATGGTTTTTCTATTCTTTGGATAATCTTTCATCATATTTTTCAAGCAATTCCCAAAATAAGATATAACTGGGCTTTTTCCCAAGCCTTATATCATGGTGATATTGGTGTTGATATTTTTTTATTTATGTCCGGTATTTGTCTTTACTTTTCCATGAAAAAAAATTCTCATATTTTAGAATTTTATCGTAAAAGATTTAGTAAAATATTAAAAGTATTTATCTTTTTTTGTATTCCATATTTAATTTATCGTTATTTATATTTCCAAAATAGCCCTACTGTATTTTGGCAACAAATAACTTTTACAACCTCTACTATTAGTAGTTTTTGGTTTTTATTATGTATTCTTATTTGTTACTTAATTTATCCATTTCTTTTTAAATTATTAGAAAAACAACAAGGTAAATATATCTTAGGTCTAATAGGAATATACGTTCTTTTACTTTACTTTTTAGTTCCTCATTATCAAGAATTTTTTTGTCAATACCAATTATTATTTGCCCGTATTCCAATATTTATGGGGGGGGGTATAAGCAGTTTTTATCATTAAAATCCTCCAAGAATAAATTTGCAAATTATATAAAAA
>CANRJL010000005.1 GCA_947630935.1 uncultured Bacilli bacterium
TATTCTTTAATTAATGACAAACTAACTTTTTCTTTTTCTTTATCGATACTATCAACATAAACATTTACAATATCTCCAACTTTAACAACATCCATCGGATTTTTAACAAATTCCTTACTCATTTTTGAAATATGAACTAAACCATCATTATGTAAGCCAATATCAATAAATGCTCCAAAACTTAAAACATTCCGAACCGTTCCCTGTAATTCCATTCCAACTTTTAAATCATCAATAGTTAAAATATCACTTTTTAAAATTACATCATCTAAAGAATCACGATAATCAATACCAGGAGTTTTAAGCTCTTCTAGAATATCATTTATAGTATAGACATCACTTTCTAAAATATTAGCAAGATGTTCTACATCAACATTTTCTAAACATTTTTTAGCTTCTTCCGTCCCAATTTTCTTAACATCAAAATTTAATTCTTCCATAATTTTATTAGTAAGTTCATAACTCTCCGGATGAATTCTTGTTTTATCCAAAGGATTTTCACCATCATTAATTCTTAAAAAACCAATCGCTTGTTCATATATCTTAGGCGTAAACCCACTTAATTTTAACAATTCACTTCGTTTAGTAAATGGTTTATTTTTTCGAAATTCTAATAAACTATTAATACATTTTTTCGTAAGACCCGAAATATAATTTAGAATACTTGCACTAGCTGTATTAACATTCACACCAACTTCATTAACAATTTTACTAACTGTAAAAGAAAGGGCATTTTTTAATTCTTTTTGATTAACATCATGTTGATACTCTCCAACCCCAATACTTTGTGGGTCAATTTTAACAAGTTCACTTAATGGGTCTTGAATTCTTCTTCCTATCGAAATAGCACTCCGTTTTTCAACAGTTAAATCAGGAAATTCACTAATAGCCAAAGGACTTGCTGAATAAACAGATGCTCCAGCTTCACTCACTAAATTATATAAAACATTACTGCCTTTGATAGTATTTGCCACAAAAGCTTCACTTTCTCTTGAAGCAGTTCCATTGCCAATCGCAATAATATCAACATGATACTTATTAATCAAAGATTTTAACACTTCAGCACTTTTTTCAACTTCATTTTTCGGTTCATGCGGATAAATCGTAGCAATTTCCAAAACATCACCAAACGGATTCAAAACTGCTAACTTACAACCAGTCCGAAAAGCGGGGTCAAAACCTAATACAACTTTATTTTTAATTGGTTTTGTAAGTAATAAATGTTCTAAATTATCTTGAAAAGTAACAATCGCTTTAGCACTAGCTTCTTCCGTTAAATTAGCTCTTATTTCTCTTTCAACACTTGGATATATTAATCTTTTTAGAGAATCACTAATCGCGTCTTTTACCTCATTAACAACAAAAGAATTAGAATTTTTAACAATCTTACTTTCCAAATAACTTTTAATTTTATCTTTATCATAATCAAGACTAATACTTAATATACCTTCATCTTCGCCCCTATTCATTGCAAGCACTCGATAATGTTTAGCATAACGAATAGGCTCTTGTAAATCATAATACATTTCATAAGTCTTTTTCTCATCAACTGCATTTTTCTTTTTCTTACTGCAAATCATTCCATGATGCATAATTTCATTTTTAATATATTTACGATAATAAGCATTATCACTAACCCATTCACTAATAATATATTTAGCCCCAGTTATAGCTTCATCACTAGGCATATCAAAATTTTTCGTTAAAGAACTTATATCCCCATTAACCGGAAAACTCATCATCATTTTAGCTAAAGGTTCTAGTCCCAATTTAATAGCTTCACTAGCCTTAGTCTTTTTCTTCTCTTTAAAAGGTCGATATAAATCTTCAACTTCGCTTAATTTTAAACAAGCATTAATACTATTTCTTAATTCCTCAGTCATTAAATCTTTTTCCGTAATTAATCTAATAACATCTTCTTTTCTCTTACTTAAATTTTCTAAATACTCATATTCTTTTTCAATAACTCGAATTTGTTCTTCATCTAAAGAACCTGTTGCTTCTTTCCTATAACGGGCTATAAAAGGAATTGTAGCTCCTTCACTTAATAATTTTAAAACAGCTTCTACTGAAGAAACCGAAATATTTAATTGCTTTGCTAATACTTCTTTATTATTCATGTTTAACTCCTTCATAATACAAATTTTCATACTTTCCTTGCCGACTAATAAAAATAAAACCTATAATAGCTCCAATAAATAAACAAATACTTACCAACTGGGCAACCTTTATACCTCCAAACATCAAAGAATCAGTCCGCAATGCTTCAATAAAAAAACGTCCTAAACTATACCACATTAAATAAAAACAAGTTTGAATACCTATTTTTAACTTTTTAAAACGTCTGATAACAATAATTATCATAACTCCTATAATACACCAAATAGATTCATAAAAAAAAGTTGGATGATAATAAATACCATTAATATTCATACCTTTAATAATAAAATCAGGAATATGAATTGTCTTTAAAAAGGCCAACGAAACTGCTCTTCCATGAGCTTCCATATTAAAAAAGTTTCCCCATCTTCCAATTGCTTGCCCTAACAAAACACAAGGAACAGCCATATCTATTATTTTAAGAAATCTAACATTATACTTTTTACAATAAAAATAAATAGCTAATGTTCCAAAAATTAACCCCCCATGAATAGCAAGACCACCTTCCCAAATTTCTAAAATAGAAATAGGATTATGAATATAAATATTCCAATTAAACAAAACATAATATATTCTTGCCCCTAAAAAGCCAAAAATCAAAGCCCAAAAAGCCATATTAAAAATAAAATCTTTGGGATAAGAAAACTTCTTACTTTCATGTATTAACCACATAATACCTACAAAAACACTTATTAATAATAAAAAAGAATACCATTTAATCTCAATAATTCCTAAATTAAATAATACTGGATTCAATAAACTCCCCTCCCTTATAAAATTATATCAAAAAAAAAGAATACTTGAAATATAAAATCAGAAAAAGTATAATTTTAATAGGGAGTTGAAAATATGAATTGGAAAAAGTTTTTAATAGCCATATTAAATTTAGAAAGAATGCCAGACAAATTAGAACCTTATATATTAGAAAAAACAGTTTTTTTTATGAATTTATTGATGCCCAATATAACACCTGAAGAAATATTATGTAAAGAAATCAATTTATTACATGATGAAAAAAGCCAAGAAAATTACCTTGCTTTTTATAATGAAATTATTAATGAATTAAAAATTGAAAGAAGAAAAAATTTAACCCTAAACGATTTATTAAACCCTCAAAATTCTCTTATAGAAATGCAATTTAATAGAGATATCCAATACTTCTTTAAAATAGAAAAAAATATTTTACGAGCTGATGTTTTATATAGTAACAAAGAACAAGACATATGCACCTATTTTTATGATTTAAATGAATTAAAAGAAATTACAAATTTAAAAGAAAACTATAAAAATATATTTGAATTTATTACTAGTCAAGAATTTCAAACTCAAATTAGTCCCCAAGTTTCTATAATATCGTTAATTAAAGCTGATGTTTATCAAAAACCCAAAACTCAAGTTATATATATCGAAGAAAATGGAAAAACAACATCTATTCCCAAAAATACTCAAAAAAGCATTGAACAAGTATTAAAAAATCACAACGAAGTAGTTACAAACACAATTTCCGATTCAATATATTTAAAAAGAAAAAAACAATTTTAATTAATTATCAGCAATATCTGCCATTAAATATATAATTTAATGGTTTTATTTTTTATGATGATTATTCTATTTATCACTGAAACACAAATGGTGAAGTACTAGTGCCAGTTCCACTTTTTAATGTAACTGAAGGAAGTAAATAAACTACTGGTCGAAAAGAAGGAGTAGTTACTGTCGGACTTGACATAGTTATTGAGCCCGAAAGACTCAAAGTAAAAACCCGTTTAACAGAACTACTGGACGTAATTGTCCATTCCTCATTACCTGAACCTGACTTATACAACCAATTATTAGCCGCACAATTGTTAGAACTATAAGAAATTAAAGCTGCTTTTAAACAAGTATCTCTTACATCTCCACCAACTGCATACCCATAATCGCTTGGTGACATTAAACCTACTTTTCCTGTCCATGAAAATTTGCCAGGAGTAGATGCACTTCCAACAGATGCTAACTCATTTTCAAAAAAAGATCTTGCATCATAATCTCTATAAGCATTAGCATCAACAGCACCTAGTCTCCATATAACACTTGCTACCAAAGCATTACTAGCATATGATCTACCTTGCAAATAAGTATTTAGTGATGCAGCAGACCAATCATTACTCGCCTCACTATTCCAAGCACGTCCAGATAACGCATTATTTCTAATTAACTTTAAAACACCGTTATAAATTGTAGTATTAATATTAATACCATTCATAGAACCAATTATTCGCCATAATTCTCCATTAAAAGAAACATAATTATTCGGACTTAACCCTATATATCTTAAATTATTTTTTGATGAATCATCATAGGCTAATTGACTATCCGCATTTCCGGTTGTCCCGGCAATTTTAGCTAAAATACAATCTAAACTTCCACTTCCTTTTTCACATGCTTTATCAACTATAGTCATTTTTCTAAAATATAATGCACATCTAGTTTTGGCTTTAGTTAAATTTTTTATTGTTGGTTCCCATGTTGCAGAATTCCATGATATTGTCGTATTATTATCACATACGGCTTTATCAAATATTAAATTGTCAGCATTATCTTTTTGGGGCATTTCTTCCAACCAAGTACTCCCATTATAAAATGCAAAATAAACATCACTTTTGCCATAATAATTTACTTTACCGTTTACAAACTCAAAACTTTTATTAACTTGATACAATGAAAACGTTCTACCTAACAATAGACCTATTCCTAATGTACATAAAATAGCAATTGTTCCTAATATTATTTTTTTTCTATTCTTTCTTAACTTTTCTAATTTTTTTAGTTTCATGGGTTATAGCCTACTTTCTTATTGAAAATTGTAGCATATAACCCCCCCCCCATGAGTCAATAGATTTTTGAAAATTCAAAATTATTTTATAATTTCACTTATCCCGTGTTCACATAAATTAATAATTAAATCATCTATATTATTATTAAATACAAAACCTTTCATTCCCAAAGATTCTCCAGTTTTAATATTTTCCAACATATCATCTATCAAAAAACATTCTTCAGCTTTAATATTAAAATTTTCCAATAATTTAAAATAGATTTCTTTATTAGGTTTTACCATATGATAATCACAAGATAAAACCCATCCATCTATCTTTTGAAAAACAGGTAATTGTTTTAAATATTTAGCAGTTTCTTCATTATTATTTGACAATATAAAAATTTTATAATTATTATCTTTTAATCTATTTAATAAATCTAACATTTCATTATTAAAAGGTCGATATTTATAATAATTTAACAATATTTTTTGAACATTCTCTTCAATTTTATAATCAAATTTACAATTATTAAAATGTTCTTCTATTGTTTCTTCACCCAAATCTAATCTATTCCAATTATTAAAAAATTCCTTTTTAATATTATTCTTAATTTCATCTGTTAATTTAATATTTTCTAAAATAATTGCTGGTTTATCTTTTAATAATACATTTCCTAAATCAAATACAATATTTTTAATCATAACTATAAATACTTCTTTAACCATTGACCAGTATAAGATTTTTCATTTTTACTTACTTCTTCCGGCGAACCAGTAGCAACTACTGTTCCCCCGCCAACTCCACCATCTGGCCCTAAATCAATAATATAATCAGCAACTTTAATTACATCTAAATTATGTTCAATAACAACCACTGTATCCCCATTATCAACAATTCTATTTAAAATAACAATTAATTTCTTTATATCAGCACTATGAAGACCAGTTGTAGGCTCATCTAAGATAAACAAACTTTTACCAGTTGGTTTTTTCTGTAATTCTTTTGATAATTTTACTCGCCCAGCTTCACCACCCGATAAAGTAGGTGCACTTTGTCCAAGTTTAATATATGATAAACCTACATCCATTAAAACATCTAACTTTCTTTTAATAGTTGGAACATTTTCAAAAAACTTAACAGCTTCACTAACCCTCATATCTAATACTTCACTAATATTTTTACCTTTATAACGTATATCTAATATTTCTTTATTATAACGAGTTCCTCCACATACTTCACAAGGAACATACACATCAGGTAAAAAATGCATCTCAATTTTCTTGACACCATCACCCCAACAAGCTTCACAACGTCCACCTTTAACATTAAAAGAAAATCTACCTTTATCATATCCGTGCATTTTACTTTCTTTCGTATTAGCATATAAATCTCTAATATCGTCAAAAACACCAACATAAGTAGCCGGATTACTTCTTGGAGTTCTTCCTATAGCATCTTGACTAATCATTACTACTTTATCAATATTTTCTAAGCCTTTAATTTCTTTACACTTTCCAGGTTCTTCTTTACTATGATACAATTTTTGAGCAACTGTCTTATATAAAATTTCATTTACTAAAGAACTTTTACCAGAGCCAGATACTCCCGTTACACATATAAATTTTCCTAAAGGAAACTTCACATTTATTTTACGCAAATTATTTTCTTCAGCTTTTACTACTTGTAAATATTTGCCATTTCCTTTACGCCTTTTCTTTGGAACTTCAATTTTTTCTTTACCACTTAAATAACGACCTGTAATACTCTCCGCACATTTCATAACATCTTCTGGGGTTCCACAAGCTACAACATAACCACCTTCTTCGCCAGCTTTCGGACCAATATCAACCAAATAATCACAAGCTAACATTGTATCTGTATCATGTTCAACAACAATTAAAGTATTTCCTAAATCACGCATTTCCTTTAAACTAGCAATAAGCTTTTCATTATCCTTTTGATGTAAACCAATACTAGGTTCATCTAACACATACAATACCCCCGATAATTTACTTCCAATTTGAGTAGCTAAACGAATACGTTGTGATTCTCCGCCCGATAATGTTCCAGCTTTCCGATGAAGCGATAAATATTCAAGACCAACATTTATTAAAAAATTTAACCGATGATTTATCTCTGTCAATAACAAATGACTAATATTTTCTTGTTCTTTACTCAATTTCAAAGAATTCAAAAAATCTCTTAATTCTTTAATACTCATTTCAGTCAAATCATAAATATTCTTCCCATTAATATAAACAGCTAAAACACTATCTTGTAAACGAGTTCCATGACAAACAGGACAATCCATTTCAATCATAAAACCTTCTAGCCAATCTCTAATCCACGCACTAGAAGTTTCCATATAACGTCGTTCTAAATTATTAATAACCCCTTCAAAATAATCATTAGCATATCTCACATTACCATTTTTAGCTACATATTTAATAGGAATAGGATCAGGAGTTCCATATAAAATATATTGAAACTTATCTTTAGGAATATCTTTAATAGGAGCATTATAATCTATATCATAATAATCACAAACAGCTTTAAAAGTAGTATTCATAATACTATTATCATTATTATAAGCAACAATAGCGCCTTCACTTAAACTTTTATCTTTATTAGGAATAATTAAATTTTCACTAATCTTTAACTTTGTCCCCAACCCTTTACAAGCCGGACAAGCTCCATAAGGACTATTAAAAGAAAACAATCTTGGTTCTAATTCTGGTATTGAATAATTACATTTTAAACAAGCATAATGTTCACTCATTAAAATTTCCTCGCCACCAATAATATGAATAATAACTTTTCCATTAGCCAATTTTGTACTAGCTTCTATAGCTTCAAAAATTCTAGAACGTTCCTCACTATTTAAAACTATTCGGTCAATAACAACATCTATATTATCTTTTTTATTTTTTTCTAAAACAATTTCTTCATCCAAAGAATAATTTTTTTCATTAACTCTAACTCTTGCATATCCTTTACTTCTTAAATCATCAAACAAATCTTTATGAGTTCCTTTTTCACCATGCACAATAGGCGCCATTATCTCTAATTTAGTACCTTCTTCATACTCCATAACTTTATTTGTCATTTCTTCAATACTTTGACTTTTAATAGGAACATGATGCTTAGGACAATAAGGCACACCTATTCGCGCAAATAAAAGTCTTAAAAAATCATATATTTCTGTAATAGTCCCAACTGTACTTCGTGGATTTTTATTCGTTGTTTTTTGGTCAATTGAAATACTTGGACTTAACCCCTCAATACTATCAACATCAGGTTTCTCAATACCTCCAATAAATTGTCTAGCATATGCTGATAAACTTTCCACATATCTTCTTTGCCCCTCAGCAAAAATCGTATCAAACGCTAAACTACTTTTACCAGAGCCAGATACTCCAGTCATTACAATTAATTTATTCTTAGGTAATTCAATATTAATATTTTTTAAATTATTTTCCCTTGCTCCTTTTACAATAATCTTATCCATAAAACCAACTCCATCTATAGTTTAACCAAAGAAAATAATTTCATTAGCAAAAATAATATAGCATATATTTGTTCGCATTTCAATTCATTTTTAAACAAAAATTGTTAAAAAAAACTAAGAATCTAAAATTTTCTTAGTTTTAAGCCTTTTATCTTCCCTTTTTTTGCTGCTCTTCCATCATTTCTATTTCCTTTTTTAAAGAATAAGCTGTAGGTGGACTTATACGCATCATTTCTTCCACAATTTCTTTTTTCTTATCCAAATCAGTTGTTGCATCATACAAATCCATTAATTGAACCAAATAACTTTTTCCAGCATCTTTATCTTTATCTTTATAGCCAAAATATATTCCCATATCTTCATTTTTGGCGTTTTTTGCATTATTCAATATATTTTTTTGTTCTTTCAATTTTTCTCGTTCTTCTTTTCGTTTTTTATTAAACATTTCAAAACCACTCCCAATTTAATTGTAACTTGAATTATTTAAAAATTCAACATTTATTCTTCATTTTTATTTTTAAAATGTAAAGTAATTGGTGTCCCCGTTAAATCAAAATTATCCCTTAATTTATTTTCTAAATATCGTTTATAACTAAAATGAACTAGCCCTTTATCATTTACCCAAAAAGTAAATTTTGGTGGTTTAACATCTGTTTGACTAACAAAATTAATTTTTAAACGTCTTCCTTTATAAGAAGGAGCTTCATGAAGCAAAACAGCTTCTTGAATACATTGGTTTAACAAAGCTGTTGGAATTTGTTTTTTATAATTTTCATATGCCTTAATAATTTCAGGCATCAAAGTCTGAATTCTTTTTTTAGTTTTGGCTGAAGTAAACACAACTCTAGCATAAGTTGCAAATTGAAATTCATACTTTAATAATTCTTTCCACTTTTTTAAAGAAGTATCTACATCTTCTATCATATCCCATTTATTAACACAAATAACTAACCCTTTTCCTTGTGAAATAGCCATTCCAGCAATATGTTTGTCTTGTTCAATAATACCCTCACTAGCATCTATTACTAATACACAAACATCACTCCGTTCTATAGCTTTTATACTTCTTAAAAAACTATATCGTTCAATATTTTCCGCAATTTTACCTTTCTTTCGCATACCTGCTGTATCAATCATAATATACTTTGAACCATGATACATAAAAGTAGAATCTAAAGCATCTCTAGTCGTTCCAGCTACACTACTAACAATAGCTCTTTCTTCATTTAAAAGAGCATTTATTAATGATGATTTCCCAACATTTGGTCTTCCTATAAAACTAAATTTACATACTTCATCATTTTCTTCAACCGTTTCTTCTAAATTTTTAGTAATTTCATCTAATAATTCTTTAATTCCTAATTTATGAGCTGCTGAAACCGGAAAAATCTTATCATAACCTAATTCATAAAAACGATACAAATCTTCTTTCCGTTTTTCATTATCAATTTTATTAACAACTAAATAAACAGGTTTTCTACTTTTCCTAAGCAAATCACAAATTTTATAATCACTAGCACTTAATTCTTCCTTACCATCAACAACAAACAAAACTAAATCAGCTTCTAAAACTGCAAAATTAACTTGAGCAAGAATATCTTCTTGAAAAGAATCATTTCCTAAATCAATTCCTCCCGTATCAATTAAATGAAAACTTTTATTATTATAAGATACAACCCCATATATCCTATCTCTTGTAATTCCTGGTTCATCTAATATAATAGAACGATTTTCTTTCAAAAAACAATTAAACAAAGAAGATTTTCCTGTATTAGGTCTTCCTATTAAACAAACAGTCTTTTTCATTTACAATCACCCGTTTTCCAAATATTTTTCTTATTATATAATAAAAATTACTTAATGAAAACAATAAGAATATTCATTTTTGACAAAATTTTCTAATAAATAAATCAGTAAATATTAAAATCAAAGCCCTAACGAATATTTAACAAACTATTTTATAATACCATTCATAACTTTTCTTGAATCATTAACAATAATAAAAGCTGATGGCGCAATCTTTAATATCAAATTTTCTATTTTCTTTAAACTTTTATTATTAACTTCCAAAAACAACATTTTTTTATCATTACCTTTAAAATCATTTTCCAAATGAAACATACATACTTCATACCCTCGTAATTTTAAAGCTTTCACTAAGTTTACATCAGTCGCATTAATAATAACTTGAATACCCACAACCCCATTAATAAAAACTCGCGCTAAAAAAAAGCCTAATAAAGTTCCAGTCGCATAACCAAGAGAATAAAAAATAGGAATTAAAATACTCGAAATATCCATTCGTAAAGCTTCTCGCGCAATAATAAACCATATAAAAACTTCAAAAAACGCCAATATACAACTAATAATTATTTTTCCACGAATCATAACAGTTTGCCGAAAAGTTGCAATTGAAACATCCAAAATACGCGCAAAAAAAATTTTCACACAAATTCCCAATAAAGTCATACAATCCCTCATTTTTATTGTGCAAAAATTTCCAAAAACAATACCTTATTTTAAAACAAAAATTAAAACAATAATTCCCCCAATAATCAAAATACTTAAAATAATAATAATTAAAAACAATTTACTTGAATCATCAGCCCTCTTTTCATACAAAACAGGTTTTTCCCCATATTTTTCAGTTAACAACTCTGGTTTAAAAAATTGAGATTTCTGCATTTCTTTATATTCATCATATTGTTCTTTACTTAACATAGCCCCACAAAAAGGACAAATTCCTCTATCAGTACCTATCGATTTTCCACATTTTTTACAATGCATTTTCATCACCTTCAAAATCTTCAATAAAAGTTGAACTTTTATGAGGCTCATCTTTTAATAAATCTCCATAATTAAACTGCCGCATAACCTCATAAACAACAATTGCTACCGAATTAGCTAAATTTAAAGCTCTTACTTTATTTGTCATCGGAATTCTAGCACAATTATCAATATGTGGTTTTAAAATAGCTCTTGGAATTCCTGTAGTTTCTTTGCCAAAAATCAAATAAATATTTTCCTTAGAAACAGTATAATCAAAATCAGAATGAGGTTTATGACCATATCGTGTATAAAAATAATAAGTACCTGGATTATTTGCTTCAAATTCATGCCAATCTTTATATACCTTATAATGACAATCTTGAATATAATTTACTCCACTTCTTTTAATACTTTTCTCATCTAAACTAAATCCTAAAGGCTCAATTAAATGTAAAAACGTATTTGTAGCAACGCAAGTACGCATAATATTCCCAGTATTTCCAGGAATCAATGGTTCAAATAAAACAACATTCAACATAAATTCTTCCTCCTAAAAAAAGAAAAAATTATTCCTTTTTAGCTAATTCATAAACATCTAATAATTGGGAAAAATCAGCAGCCTCCATCATATTTTCATCTTTTCGCACAACAGCATCAACAAATTGCCCATTCTTATAATATAAAATAACTGGCATTTTAATTTCTTTACCATTTAAATGAAACATAGAATCTAAATCAACATTCTTATCATCATGAATATAAACAGCAAATACATCTTTTAAATTATTATCCAAAATAACTTCTTTTAAACTTTTTTCCAAATTATATTCTTCTTCACCTAAAGAATCAGTTATATAAATAAAACTTTCATTCTTTTGCATAAATTCATTGACATTTTCAGTATCAATTTTATTCACAATAATCTTCTTATCTAATAAATAACTTTTACCAAAATCTTTTTTCTCTAAAACATTAGCAACTTTTGCAATTCCAAGAACAAGAATTAAAAATGATAAAATAATAATTGCAATCATCTTATAGTTAATTACTTCTTTAGAACTAACAATATTTTTAACAACCTCTTGCTTTTGCTCATTATCTTCTTTTATAACTTTTTTTGAAGAAGTACTTATTTTTTTAACAGGCGTTTTCTTCTTATTATTAGTATTACTTCCCTTCTTATTCGTACTTTTCTTAGCTGAAACTTTACTATCTAAATTAGCCATATCATCAACTCTTTTCTAAAAAACATTTTATCATACATTTTTTAAGAATAAAAGACGTTTTAGGTTTTTGCCCTAACAAAAAATAGACATTTCACATAACTTAACCATGAGGAGGGTAAATATGTTATTTGATAATACTGATTTTAATTACGAAGTAAATTTTTTAAACAACAACTTTAACTTTGAAACAAAAAATACTAAATTTTTAACGCCAGATGAAGCATTCATGCGCGGAAATTCTGAAAATGGTACTTTTGTTCCATATAAACAATATACTTACTACAAATTAAAACCAGAAAACGAGCAAGAAAATATGCTCATAAAATTAATGGCTTATTCTTTTATTATCAACGATTTAAATTTATACTTAGATTTACACCCAGAAGACACTTCAACATTCGAAAAATTTAAAAAATATGCCAAAGAATTAAGTGATATTCAATTAGAATATACTCAAAAATATGGTCCTATCGTTATCACTGAAACACAAGGAGCAAACTTTAATTGGCTTAAAAACCCATGGCCATGGGATAAGACAGGAGGAAGTATGTATGTATAAATATGTAAAACATTTAAATTATCCTGTAAATATTCGCAAAAAAGATTTAAAAATGGCCAAAAATTTACTAACTCAATTTGGCGGAGCCAATGGCGAATTAGCAGCAAGCCTTCGGTATTTTTCCCAAAAATTTTCAATGCCAGATGAAAAAGGCAAAAGTCTTTTAAATGATATTGCTACTGAAGAACTTGGTCATTGTGAAATGATTTGTACAATGGTAAGTCAATTAATCAAAGACGCTACCGTAGAAGAATTAAAAACAGCTGGACTCCAAAACATATATGCTGAACATAAAAAAGGAATTTATCCAACTGATGCTTCAGGAGTTCCATTCACCGTAACTTACTTTGCAGTAACAGGAGACCCAATAGCTGACCTATATGAAGATATGGCTGCGGAACAAAAAGCACGAGCAGTTTATGAAAATTTAATTGATATGACCAATGATGAAGACATCTTAGGGGTATTATTATTTTTAAGACAAAGAGAAATAGTTCATTTCAATCGTTTTAAAGAACTTAAAGATTATTACGAAAAAAAAGGATATTAAAAAAACATAAAGCATAATATAAAAATAATCATTTATTATGCTTTTTATTTTGATTAAAATTTTTTTAACACTTTCTAACATTTATCCCTTTGATAAGTTGCACCTGACCTAATTATAGTAACTATACTACTAGAATTATTTGTAAGAAGAAATTCTGCTTTACTAAGTGCCCTAGAAATTTCAACATAATAAGCTGCATCAGAATATACATAAGCAATATTTGTTGGGGTACCTTTCCAGTCAAAACCACCAGTAGACAAATTTTGACTAGCAGAAAAACTTGGAGAAGCATTTATATTTGAACCAACATAAGAGACAAGATAACATCCAGGCAACACAGCTACATAAGGTCCAAATTGAATACCTCCATTTTGTAAATATATATAGCCATATTTTTTTTCACAATTACCTGTACAATTAAGTCCATTATTAGCTGTAAAAAGTCCATTTATATTATAAGTCTCTTGTTTAGTTGTTTTTAAACCATTATTTCCAGTTGCAGTACATTCTACTGTATGTTTCCCCAATACATTTATATCACTTATTTTACTTACTACTTTATTATTATAACTTAATGATTTACATGATAGTGTGCCACCTAATCGTCCAAATCTAGCAGTTGCTATTACAGAATTATCATCCGTATAATAATAACTTCCAGCTTTTAACATCGTTATTTCAGGTACGGTTGTATCTTTTTCTACTTTGAAATACAAGGAACATCTCGTTTTTGCTTTAGTTAAGTTCTTGACTTTAGGAGCCCAATTAGCGCTATCCCACTCCACTTCAGCATTATTATCACATTCAGCATGGTCATATACTAAATTATCAGCATTATTTTTCTTTGGAATGTCATCTAACCAAGTAGTCCCGTTATAATAGGCAAAATAAATGTCACTATGACCATAATAATTTACTTTGCCATTTACAAATTCAAAGCTTTTATTGACTTGATATAATGAAAATGTTTTGCCCAACAAATAAGATGCAGTTATACTTATAACAATTAATGTGCCTATAATTACTTTTTTATATTTATTTTTTTCTAATCTTTTTAGTTTCATCTGTTATTCTCTTTTCTATCTTTTATAGAAAAAATTATAACATAATACACCCCCCCCCTGAGTCAATAGAGAGCACTAGTGTTAGCGTGTTTTTAGTACAGTTTTTTAAATGGGTATGTAGACAATTTGTCAATTAACATTTTTCACTTACATAAGTTACTGAAATACTGTCAACAACAATTAATTTATCAGAAGAATTATTAAGAGAAAACTCTATTTTATTTATTAACTGCGGAATTTCTACTTTATAATTGGCATCAGAGTATGAGTAATTAACGTTGGTCACAACACCTATCCAAGAAAAACCACCCATAGATTGATTTTGACTAACAGTAAAATTTGGAGAAGCATTAATATTTGAAGCAACATATCCTATACTATAACAACCAGGTAGTATTGGGACATAAGGTCCATATTGAATCACCCCTTTTAATAAATATATATTACCAAAAGCCCTTTTACAATTGTCTGTACAATCAAGACCATTATTAACTGTAAAAGTTCCATTTATATTATAAGTCTCTTGTTTTGTGGTTTTTAAACCATTATTTCCAGTTGCCGTACATTCTACGGTATGTTTCCCTAATATATTTATATCACTTATTTTACTTACTACTTTATTATTATAACTTGTTACTTTACATTCTAACGTACCACCTAATCGCCCAAATCTAGCAGTTGCTATTCCAGAATTATTAGTAGAATAATAGCTCCCAGATGTCAACATTGTTATTTCAGGCACGGTTGTATCTTTTTCTACTTTGAAATACAACGAACATCTTGTTTTAGCTTTGGTTAAATTTTTAACTTTTGGGGTCCATTCTTCTTCATCCCATTCTACTTCAGCATCATTATCACATACAGCATGGTCATAGACTAAATTATCAGCATTATTTTTCTTTGGAATATCTTCTAACCAAGTAGTCCCATTATAATAGGCAAAATAAACATCACTATGACCATAATAATTTACTTTGCCATTTACAAATTCAAAACTTTTGCTCACTTGATACATAGAAAATGTTTTGCCCAACAAATAAGATGCAATTATACTTATAACAATGAATGTGCCTATAATTGCTTTTTTATATTTATTTTTTTCTAACCTTTTTAGTTTCATCTGTTATTCTCTTTTCTATCTTTCATAGAAAAAATTATAACATAATACCCCCCCCCTGAGTCAATAGAGATACTTCTAAAATAAACAAAAATCAAGTAAATTTGTAAAGAAAAAAGATAACATTTCTATCATCTTTTAATTATTCATCATCATGAAAAAAATCATCAAAAAATTCATCATCTGTAATTACATTATCATTCATGATAATTGAATCAGCATCGACATTAATTTTTGGCTTTTCATCCATTTTTGGTTTAAAAGAATCTTTTTCTTTTTTCTTTTTAGCTTCATGCTGTAATTCCATTTGCTTTTTTTCTTTTTCTTCTTCCTCATCAAGTTCTTTCAATTTTTTATCAATATCGGCTATCATTTTATCAATTTCTTCACTTGTTAAATTTCCAGCTGGACGATTCATTCCCATATTACCTGAACTCATTCCCATTGGGTTAGAATTCATAAAAGAATTAAAGCCACCATTCATACCAGCCGGCATAAATGGATTAAACAAATTAGGATTTTCACCATTAGGATTTTCCTTTAGCATCTGTTTTCTTTTTTCTTCCGATACAAAAGACTTTATATCAAAAGTTTCCACTTTTTTAGCTTTTCGATGAGGAAAATCTAAATTTTTTCGTTCAATTCCCCAATTCATTTTAAAATCAGGCTCTAATTGAGTTTTAAAAGGTGCCATTCTTGAACGAATAATTATTGCTTGAAATAGTTTCATTTTTTGTAAATCAGTAATTGTAACCAATGGCGTAGAAGCAGTCTTGTCTTTTTCTTTACTTTTTACTTCACCACACATTTTACTAATTTCTTCTAAAGCAGCCATTTCAGTACTTATCAAATATATCCAATTGTTAGAATTACCTTTAATTGTTTGAGCAACTTCTTTACCATAAACATCATCTAATTGAGAAAAATTTTGAATAATAAAAGTAAAACGGATATCTCTACTACGAGCTGCTGAAACCATGGAATCTACATCACTTAAAGGAGGCATATTTGCAAACTCATCCAAAATAAAATTTGTTCGAATAGGTAATTTGCCACCATGAACTTTTGCAACATCTATTAAAGTTTCATAACATTGTTTCAAGAAAACAGTAAGTAAACTATGATATGTTGTTTTTTCATCATGGATAATTAAGAAAACAGCAGTTTTTTGTTCACCTATAGACCGCATATCAAAATCACTATAAGATAGCATTTCACTTAATTTTTCTCTAGAAGAAAATATTCTTATTTTTTGTCTAAAAGTAGATAAAATTCCACCTTTTGTATCATTTGGAGCATTTATCGTATTAGAAGCAAAAATATATTCTGAAGAATCAGCGCCCTTTAAATTAAAATATTCATTAATATAATGGCTTGCTGCAAAACGTTCTTCTCCAATTGTACTCATAACATTAATAGAATTTAAATTAACTTCACTTTCTTTAGCATCTTTAAACAAACCAAGAGCAAGTGCACAAAAATAATCAGCAGCACTTCTTTCCCAAAACGCCGAATCTTTATTTTTGGGGTCAACTAAAATATTTGTAGCAATATCATCTAATAATTCAGTTGCTTTATCCCGATTTCCTTGAATATAATTTCGATAAGGAGCTGTCAAAGGATTCCAAGCATTGCCATCTTCTGGGTCACGAAAATTTAATACAATAATATTATAACCTTGTTCTTTTAAATAACTTCCACAATATGTATATAACTCCCCTTTTGGGTCAGTAATTATCATACTTTCGCCTTTTTTAGCTAACACATTTACCTGAGGCTTAACAACACATTCAGATTTTCCTGAACCAGTAGTCCCAATAATTAAAGTATGATATTCACCATTATCTACCCACAAATCTGTCCCATTATTTATTAAAGGTATTCCCGCGCCAGATATATTTTTATCAATAGCTTTAATATGAACGACTCCCTTATCTTCCTTAATTTCTTTTTCTTTAGCCCATCTCGAATAACCTTTTACATCTTTTTCTTTAACATTAATTAAATGTTTACCACTTTTATCTTTTTCAAAAATATAAGAAGAAACACTTGAAAAAATCATTACTAAAGCCATTAAAAACATAAATAAAGTTAATAATATATAATCAGGGCCAAAAGCTGGAAAAGGATTTAAACCATAAAAAGTTCCATCATTAGCAAAAGATGCAAAATTTAATACTGCAATAGCACATAAATAAAGCAAAAAAATACAAAATATTACAAAT
>CANRJL010000006.1 GCA_947630935.1 uncultured Bacilli bacterium
TCAAAAGTACTAGGAATTTCTTTATAATGATATTCATTATATTTGGCTAATTCCCGGTCATCTATTTCTAAAGGGTCTAAATATTCTGATTCACTAGCTTCATCTTTATTACGAAAAATGAAAACTAAATTTTCGTTTGTCATATATCCTCTTGCTGTTTCATAAATATGTTCGTATCCTTTTGTAATACATTCTACAATATCATAATCATGGAAATAAGGAATAGAAAAGACGGTATTATTTTTTAAAACTAATGGTGGACCAATTTCTTCGCCATCTTCTGTATAAAAGAAGACATAATGATAATTATTTTCATCTTCTGAAATTAGTTGTTTGGCTTTTAAAGTAATAATTACATCTTCTTTAGGCATTTTAAAAGTATTATCTGTTATTGTTATTTCTTCACCACTTACTGTTTTGACAGTAAAAGTAGCTAGTTCATAGTTGGAATTTAGTTCATATTTTACTTTGACTGTTTTACCCCATTCAGATGTATCTTGTAAATTAGTAATGGTAAAATTTTCATCAATATCTTTTATGATATGATAAGGTATTTTTTTCGTTTTAATATCGATTAAAACTTCTTCACTTGGCATGATAAATGTATTATTTGTCACTTCTATTTCTTTTTTGGAAATAGTAACAATTTTTAATTCATCTAATTGATAACCTTCTTCATAGAAAATATCAAAAGAAACTTTTTCACCAACTACGGCATAATCATTAATAGTCATTGAAGCTTTGGCTCCTGACCAAATAATTTTATATTTTTGTTTTTCGACTTGAGCTTTTAGAGTAATTTCTTCATTAGGCATGATAAAGCTTAAGGTATTTAAATTTACATATCTATCATTAATTTTTAGACCTTTTAAAACATAGCCTTGAGCACAAGTGACTTTTAATTTAACAACTTTGTTGGCAATAGCTGTTTTGGGTGCTTCTATTGTGACGCCTTCTACTTCTTCTATGTTAATATTATGAACATTACTGGCAACTTCAACATTAATAAATACATCTTCTGATGGCATAATAAAGGAATTATTTTCTTCTTTAATTTGTTTTCCTTCATTATCTTTTATTTCAAATTTTTTTAATTCAAAATTATCTTCTAAAGTTAATTTATAATTCACAGTTTTTTCTTTTAAAGATTTATCAGCAATTTCTAGATTATAACCAACTTGATTTAAAGGTGTATGAATATTATAAATGGGCGGAAGAACATGAATCTTGGCAGTCACTTTATTAGCAAGACGTGGTTTAGTCACAGTTACATAACCAGATTTTTCTGGATGAAGGGAGGAAAAATAAGTGTACTCTTCTTTAAAAGCATTAGTATCTACATTTAAATCATAATCACCTTCATTTAAGGCTTTTAAAAAAACTTCATTATTTTCTTCTTTAATTAAAAAATTTGCATTGTTTTCTAAAGTAAATTCTTCTGGAAAAGGAAAAGTTATTTTAGTCCATTCATCTTTTTTGACTTCAAATTCATAAGTTTTATCTTGAATCATTTTTTTGCCTTCGCTAAATAACTCAGCGGCTATTTTATGATATTTGGTAATATCAAAATTAAAGGATAAGTCATCTTCATTACTGGTAGCAAATTTTTCATATAAATAAATTTGCATGGCTATGCGCTTATCTTTATTTTCGGCAGTAAGACCTTTACCTTCAGTTGTTAAATAAAAGGCATTAAAAATGTATGGTTCATAAGGTAAATTCCCCCACGGTTTGTAACCATCAAAATCAATAATTGGGGTATTTCCGCGTTCCCGAAATAAAGGTAAGTTAGTTTTTTTATCGCCAAATAAATCAAAATCATAAGTTTGATGAGCTGTTGTATAAGTATAATTTTCATAAGATGGCAATTTCTCAGCATTAAATTCTAAAGCTTTAGTTTTTTTTAAATTAAATAATAAACAGCAAATTGCTATCGAGGCAATTAATTTAATTTTTTTTCTTCTATTTTTATTTTTCATTTTAACTCCTTCTAGGAGTTCTTGTCTTTTAAGCAATTTTTATTATATTTATTTTTTAAGTTATTGCAACAAATCTCTTTCTTTTCGACAAAATTTGAGTAAAATAAATAATTGTATAGGCAATGAAAGGTCCTTCTAAATGGTTAATAAAGGTGCTTAAGAATAAAATTAAACCACTTATTAAGGCATATATTAATTGGCCTTTTCTTGTTTTTGGCGAAAATTCATTTAAGGGAAGTAAAAAAATGGCAATATAGAAAACACTGGAATTTAATAAATGAAACATTAATGCAGAATCTTTTATTAAAATACCATATAAACCCGTACTGATTAAATAACTAGTTAAACTAAGCCATGGTATATCATTTTTATAATAAAATTTAGTATTTAATAAAAGATAGCTAATAATTAAAAGAAAGATATTGGTTATTCCGATACCACCAATACTTTTACCAATGAAAGTATCAATTGTTGTATAAAAAATTGGGATATTATTTTCGATTATGTTTGCATAAGAAAGATGGAAAAGGAAAACTAAAATGATATGAAGAATTAAGATAAATTTTTGCCAAGAAGGAAAATAATTTGTTAAGATAAGAATTACAACTAATACTAAACTACTATATAAAATTGGGGTTTGAACTGGTAATGATATAGTTAATAAAAAGGCATATAAGGCATTTTTGCCAATTTTATGGTCTTTTTTGATATCTAATAAGGCACCTAGAAAAAAACCAGAAGTAGCAAGTAATAAAGGATAAAAAGCTTGATAAAGATTACATTGATTTTGCCAAAAATATTGTAAACCATTTTTATAAAAGCCAAAGACGGCTAAAACCCATAATAAAATAAGATATAGATTATCTAGCTCTTTGATATTTTCAGAATAATGTGTCCAAGTTTTCATTTTGATGCTCCTTTCCTAAAGGTAAATTACTAGGGCAAAGAAAAGAACAAAGCCCACAATGGATACAGGAAGACATTCTTTTTTGGTCAACTGGATTACAGCCCATTGGACAATAATTAAGACATTTGCCACAAGAAATGCATGGGCTGGGAATTTTTGGCTCTTCTATAAAAAATAAAAGACATGAACAATCTAATAAAACCATTTCATCCTGAGATATTCTTTGGCCATTGATTAAACCATTAACTAAAACTTTTTGTTGCCAATCTATTTTAAATTCTTGTAACAAATCAGCTAGTAAAACTCCTTTTTTAGTTTTTACAACAAAAGGTTTTACTCCATTACCACTTATAGTAACATAAATTTCACTAAGAGGTTCATTTTCTAAAAGAGCTTTTTGCAAGATTAAAACTTCAGTATCTTTTAGGATATTTATTTTATCTTTATTTAAAATCTTTTTTAAAATAACTTCATTTTCTAAAGGATAAATATTAGGAAGAAGGTGTAAACAAATGAAAGGATATCTGCCTAATAAATTAGTTAAGCAAGTAATATTTTCAGTATCTTTTTCAGAAAGCAATAAATGAATTTCTTGATATGAAAAAGTTTCTCTTAAGATATCTAGGGTTTCTAATATTTCATTGCCATATGTTTTAAAGATAAATAGATTATTGGCATCATATGGGTTATCTTTGATGGCATTAAAATATAAAATAGAATCTTTTTTAATTAATTTTTTTAAAAGTTGAGGACAAAATTCTTTTATTCTGGCAATTACTTCTTGTTTAGTTAATTTTTTATTACGTGCAAGTTTATTATTCTGCTTTTCTTTAAAATCATTTTCAATTACTAAGTATTGTTTAGTATTTAGATTAACAATTTTTTTGATTTTGCCACTTATCGGACTAAAGGTTTTATTTTCAGCTATTTCAAATAATAATTGGCTTTTATTAATGATTTTCTGACTTGTTTTAATCATTATTTCTTTATTAATTGGCAAGTAAATAGTTTGAGGAGTCAAAAATTCTTTTAGATGACTAGCAACTAAAATATTTGGATCTTTTTTGATTGTAAAATTATTTTTCATTTTATCCATCACTTCTTAACTTATTTCTTATTTAATCATATTTTGGTGGTTGTGACAACTATGTTTTTAGAAGAATGGAAGAAAAATTGTTATTTTATAGACATCCTTCCTTGATAACGATTATTATATTCTTGGCGTATTTTATTTAGATAATAACGGTTTATTAGTTGCTTTGTTTTATTGTTAATGATGATTTGGTCAATATCATAATTTTCAATAATATGAAAAAGTTTATTTTTCAAAAATTCTATATCTTCTCTAGTTAAAAATGTTTCAACATCAACATATAATGTTTCATTTTGATAATATAAATTCATTTTGCTTTCGCCTCTTTAAAAGAATAGCAAATTGGAAGAAAAAGAAAAATATATTCGACATAATTAGCTAAAAAAAATTAAGATGTTAATCTTAATCTCTTTTATGTCTTTTAGCGTTTTTAATCATTTCTTTTTTAGCATTTCTTTTTTTTACGCCCGGTTTTTCATAATGTTTTCGTTTTTTTAGTTCAGAAGGGACACCACTTTTAGCAAATTTTACTTTAAATTTTCTTAATGCGTTGTCAATATTTCCATCTTTTACAAACACTTTGTTTGAATTCATGCATAATCCCTCCCTTCCTTTGTTTTCTAAGAATGATTATAGCACTTGTTTTATTTTGTGACAAGAAAAAAAAGGAAAAACGCCTATTTTTTCCTCTTCTTTTATGATTTTAAAGCTTGCGAACTAGATACTTCACCAGAGCCATTTATTTTTAAAATAATTGTATCATCACTATCAGCTGCAGCTATTGTATCAGGGACATAAACTTGAACAGAATAACTTACACTGCCATTGGTTTTAGCAAGAGTATCAGTTGCTAAGACACCACCTGAAATAGCACTTAAAGCTTTAGGATAACCTGTTACTATACTGCCACCTTTTTTTAAAATTACCTGAATTTTACTTGCTTCTAAGGCTGGCGATGCTCCAGTATTAGAAGAAATTGTTAATTTATAAGTACTTGCTAGACTTCCCGTATTTGTAATGGTCACAGGATAAGCACAAGCGGTTTTAGCTGTTGCTTCAGCTTGAGTACTTGGGATAAAACAATCAGCATTGCTTATCGTACTTCCATTTGTATATGTAAATGTTAAGGTGCCCGCTGTGACAACTTCAGTAGTTCCTTTTTGAAGACTAAAGAAATAGGCATAACTCATTCCAATTACAGCGACAACTAAACAAATAACAACATAAGCAATTACTTTTGATTCTGATTTTAAAATTATACCAGCTTTTTGCTTCTTTAGTTCTTTAGAGTCTTTTAGCTTGGTTTTGTTAAAATTAAATTTCTTCATCTGCTCACCACTATTCTATATATATTATAATACCACATTTTTTTAAATCTAAAAACAAAAAAATGCAAATTATATTTGCATTAACTCATTTTCTTTTTGTTTTATATGTTCATCGACAATTTTATTATATTTTGTAATTAATTCTTGAATATTTTCTAATTGCTTTTTTTCTTCATCTTCAGGCAGTTCTTGGTGCTTTATATCATTATTTTCCTCTTGGCGAATATTTCGTAAAGCTACTTTAGCTTCTTCCCCAACTGCTTTTGCTTCTTTGACATATTCTTTACGCTTTTCTTCAGTTAATTCTGGAACTGTTAAAATTATTACTTCACCATTATTAATTGGAGTTATGCCTAAATTTGCTTCGTTAATAGCTCTTTCCATGTCTTTTAACCAATTACGGTCAAATGGTTTAATCATTAATTGTCTTGCTTCAGGAACAGTAATGTTTGCTAAACTTTGAATTGGTGATAAAGTACCATAACAAGGAACCATAATATTATTTAACATGGCAGGATTAGCTCTTCCGGCTCTGATGTTTAATAATTTATTTTCAAGAGAATTAATTGCTTTTTGCATTTTTTCTTCAGTATTCATAAAATCCTTCTTTCTTTATTCATTATATCAAATATTATTCTTTTTGTTTTAAAAAATTTTCAAGTTCTTGTGGTGCTTTAGTTCCAGGAATTGAACTAACTATTTTGCCATCTTCTATCTTTACAAGATAAGGTGTTAAATCAATATTTTCTTTTAAAACTTGGTCATAATTAGCAATTTGTTTTATTACTTCGCGATTTTCATTATAAGTATCGCGGTCAATATAATAAACTGGATAGATTGCATTTTGAAATAAATTTGGCGAATCATTAATTAAAGAATTACAATTAGAACAATCTAGACGAGTAAAAATGACAATAAAGCTTTCTTTTTTTTCAAGTTTTTCAAGCATTTGCTCAGCACTCATTTTAGTTAAATAAGGGTTTTTATAAGTTAATTCTTCTTTTTTAGAACCACCAAATAAAGTATTATTGGCATTAGGTTTTTGAGGAATAATATGAAGCATAATTTGGTCACCAAAAGTTACTAAAATTAAAGCTAAAATAACACATATACAATAAATTAATTGTTCTTTTTTATTTTTATCTTCTTTCATGATAAATTTCCTTTATACATTTTAATGGCATTAGCTAAATCAGTTTTTTTAACTATTTTTTTATTAGATGTCCAATATTCTTTAATAGTGTGCTCACCATTTAATAAAGCTGTTTCATTATCAAAATAAATTATATTACCATTTTTGACAATCACTAATGATGGTGAATAAATATCTAAGGTATTACCTTCAATAATTGTTGTATAACCTTTTAAATACTCAACGATGTTTTCATAGTAACGATTATTATTCTCACGGTCTTTTAAAAAATTATAAAAATAGATTTCTTTTATATTTTCTTCTTTGGCTACTTCATTTAATATTTCAGCATATGGAGTACTCCATTCATTTTCAGGATAAGCTAGAAAAATTAGCCCCGAACCTGTATTTAAGATTTCTAAAATATCAGTAGCTTTTTTATATTTAAAAACGTTGTTTATAGCAATTCCAAAATCTTTGGTAAATTGTTCGCTATCTGAAAGACTGCTCTTTTTAGTTTGATAATTTTTTGTACCTAAATAAATAAAAGCAATAATTAAGAATATAAAACTTAATATATAAAATCCTTTTTGAAAATAGGACATCTTTTTCTTTTGCACTTTCATAGGATTTTCCTTCTTTCTTTCTTTTATTATAACAAACTCTTAAAAGAAAAAAGACATTTTTGGCAAAAAAATGTCTAATTTTTGTTAAATTTCTTTCGTCTTCAATAATAAAATAAGACTTTCTATTAAATTAAATAATTGAGATAAAATAATTAAAAGACCTAGATAAGTATTTACAGGCATATTTTTTAAGATAGGCGGATAAAGCATTAAATAGCCAAAGGCAATACTCATAATAGCAAAAAGGAAAATCCATAACCAAGTATTTTTATTTTTGGCTTTCATGTTTAAAGATATTTGAACTCGTGAAGAATTTTGATAAAAGATAAAACCACTTAATAATAAAGTAACCATATTTTCTAATAAAGCATTTTTTAAAATGGCGATTGTCCCAAATAAGAATAAGATTATGCCAGTTTTTAAATAATTAGTAATTTTTTGGGCTTCTCCATCCTTTTTTAAATAAAGAAAGCAACTTAAGATTCCCCAGATAATGAAAATGTAACCAATAATTTCAATGGCAATAGGAATAAAATTTTCTTTATTGGTCATTAAAATAACGGCAAAGATAAGTAATAAAATAGCAATTACTATAGATTTTTTGGCTTCATTTTTAATATTTTCTAACATTTTTACTTCCTTCTTTCATATATTTTTATTTTCAGCAACTGTTTCTGATTCTAAATACTTAATGGTTCTTTTAAAACCTTCTGCTATTGTTACAGTTGGATGCCAACCCATTTTTCTTAGTTTATCACTATTTACAGTACCTAATTTAAAGGGAGCACATCCTTTGGAATCATATTCTAAATTAATTTCGACTTTTAATTTGCGTTCAGGATATAAGTTTACTAATAGTTCGGCTAATTCTTTAATTGTTACTTTGGCATTTTCATCAGCAATGTTGTAAACAATATCATCAGAATCAAGTAAGATATAAAATATTCCAGAAATTACATCTCTTATATATGTGTAGGTTCTTAAAGATTCTCCTCGGCTTTTCATTATAATATTTTCATTATTTACGATATTTTTTAAAAAATCAGCTTGAACTCTTCCATCGTAAATAGACATTCCTGGGCCATATGTATGCGCGGGACGAGCAATTTTGACATTGATATTGTATTGTTCTTTATAAGAAATGCAAATTGTTTCAGCTGACTTTTTACCTTCTGAATAACAAGCTCGGGGAAGAAGATGATTTATAAAACCATAAGTATCTTCCTTAAATTCACTTTGCCATTCATAAGGCTCACCATATACTTCTCTAGATGAAATGTATAAATAGACTTTGGCTTTTTTTTCTTTGGCTAGTTCTAATGTATTAAATGTTCCTAAAGTATTGGCCATTATAGTATCAACAGGTTTTTCCCGCATTATTTTAGGACTAGCAGGACTTGCAGCATGAATTATATAATCAATTTTCTCATTGTAATTTATTTTAGCACAGACATTTTGTTCTAAAATAATTAAATCAGGTCTTTCTTTAAAATATGAGGGTAATTTTTGGAGATTTCTTATTAAGGCAATTATTTTAATATCAAAAGAATAAACATCATTTAAATAAGTTAAAACATACATCAAATAGCTGCCAATCATCCCTGATGCACCTGTTATTAAGACAGTAGAATTTTTTAATTTGGAAAAACTTAAATTATTTTCTAAAATGCTTTTAATATCTTCAGCAATTATTTCGTTCATAATAAATTCCTTTCTTATTTTTAAGTCAAAGTTAAAAGCTCATTTTTTAATGGGCTTTTCTTTTATAATTTATATAATTTAGATGTTTTGGTATATAGATAAATTAAGATTATTGTAATAATAGCACCTGCAAAAAATATGATAGGAATTTTACTGCCGGTTTTAGGGTTTTCAACTACTCCACAACTTTTATAATAACTTTCTTTACTTACTTCGTTACCATTTTTATCATAATATTTATTATTTTTTTCACTACAAGGGACTATTTGTTCTTTTTGACATTCTTTGTTATAGGTATCTTTATCTACTTCTCCTCCCTCATTATTATAATAAATATTATTTTTTATTTCACATTTAGGGTTACAACTTTTTTGATATTCTTTTTCAGTTACTTCTTTACCTTCATTATTGTAATAAACATTATTTTCAACTTTACATTTGGGATTACAGCTTTTTTTATACTCTTCTTCAGTTACTTGATGTCCTAGTATGTCATAATAAAAATAATCAGCTATTTTTTCATCACTAGTAGTTGGTTTAATGGCTGGGGCTTTTTTAGCACATCTTGGAGCTTGGACAAAGCGAGGTTGATAAAAAGTGCCATCTTCTTTGGGGTCTAATAATTCAAAAGTTGCTGTAAATAAAGTTATTTCCTTATTAGAAATAGCTTTCGTTGTTGTGAAATGATAAATATTACCAGTATAATTATCATCATATTTATTAGTATCTTCCTTTTCTTTTAAAGTTATTGTCCAATCTTTATCAGGGGTGATAGAAATTATTTTTTTATAAGTAGTTAAACGAACATCTTGATGAGTTAATTCATCTTTATCATCAACAGTTATTTTTAAAGTACAATCTTGAAGATTAGAGTTATCTTTTTGATATTTTTCAGCGCAATTCCAATCTGTCTTTATTTCAGCACTAGCAAAAGTGGGAATTAATAGGAAAACTAATAATAAGATTTTTTTCATTTACATCTTAACCTTTCTATTTGTTTTTCGTAGTTATCTGCCATACAAACAAAAGAACCACTGACAACTAAATCAACTTGGGGAATTTTTTTTATACTTTCTTCATTTATACCACCATCAATATGAATTGTAAAGGGATATTTTTCTTGAAGTTTTCTTAATTCTGTTATTTTAGGAATAACACTTTCATTAAATTGTTGCCCTCCTTTGCCGGGTTCAACACTCATAACTAGAATAGAATCAATTTGATTTAAATAAGGTAGCACACTTGTAATATTAGTAGATGGTTTTAAAGCTAATCCTACTTTAATTTGATGCTCTTTTATTTTATTAATACAAGCAGACACATTGGCTATTTCAATTTGAAAGGTTATATAATCAGGACTTAAAAGCCTTAAAGAATCAATGTATAATAAAGGGTTTTCAACCATTAAATGAATATCTAATGGTTTTTGATGATTTTTTAAAACAGTTGTTAAATTTTTTAAATCAATATTTTTTTCAGGAACAAAAAGGCCATCCATTAAATCAACATGAATATAATCAGCACTTGTTTGGTCAATTTCTTTAATTGTTTGGGCTAAACTATTTTTGCTTTTTAAATAAGATACAGCTATTTTCATCATTTCACTTCCTTTAAAAAATTCAAATAATTTTCATATCTTTTTCTGCTTATTTTATTTTCGGCAAGGGCTTGTTTTATTTGGCAATCTTTTTCTTTATCATGAAAGCAATTTAAAAATTTACATTGATAATTTTTAAATTCGGGAAAACTATTTTTTATTTGTTCTTTATTATAATTACTTAAATCTAAAGAAGAAAAACCTGGAGTATCACAAAACCAAATATTTTTGATTTTATATAATTCAGTATGCCTAGTAGTATGTTTGCCACGATTTAAAGCAAAACTTATTTCATTAGTTTTTAGATGTAAGTTAGGGTCTAATTTATTTAATAAACTACTTTTACCTACTCCTGATTGCCCAGTTAAAACGATAATTTTATTTTGTAAAGTATTAATTAAATCTGTTAAGTTTTCATTGGTAAATGTTTTTAGGCCTATTTGTTCATATATTTTGCGTTCTTCGGTAAAATGTTGTCTTTCTTGTAAACTTGCTAAGTCTAATTTAGTAAAACAAATTATGGGAGTTATATTGTTTAAAAAACTATAGGTGATTTGTTTATCTAATAATTGATAATTTATTTGGGGTTCTTTTAAACTAGTAACAATTAATACATAATCAATATTGGCAACATTTGGTCTTTTTAGTTCATTTTTTCTTGGTAAAATATTTTCGATTGTCAATTTTTCAAGGTCAAATTCTACTTCATCACCAACAAAAGGAGAAATTCCTAATTTGCGAAATTTCCCCCTTGGTGTACAAAGGAATGTTTTATTTTTTAATAAAACGGTATATTGATTACTAATGTTTTTAATTATTTTGCCTTTTTCCATACTGCCTCTTAATCTAAATTATTATTGTCTTCTTTTTCGTCATTTTCATTATTGTTATTATTGTTGTTGTTGCTATTATTATTATTATTATTTTCAGAAGTTTTTTCCGGTTTTTTAGCAACTGTGATTGTAATTGAAGTGCCACTGACAATTCTAGTGCCCTTGCTTCTACTTTGTTTAATTACTGTTCCGGGATTTTTTGAAGAAGTTTCTTCTTCAAGTTTATTGACCGTAACACCATATTTTTCTAAGAAAGAAACAACGTCATCATAAGTATAACTGCCACTTGTAAAATCAGGATATTTGTCTACTTCAGGAATATACAAGGTTACATAATCACCTTTACTTACTTTTTCGTTAGCACCAGGGTTTTGTTCAATTATTATATTTTCTTCATTATTTTCTTTAGAGTCCTTTTTTTCAACTACAACTTGAACTCCCAAAGCTTCTAGTTTACCTTTAATTTCTAAATAATTTTTTCCTACATAATTTTCAAGAGTTACTTTGGCATCGCCTTCACTTACAAAAAGGGTTATTTCAGTTCCTTTAGTTCTTTTAGTTCCGGCTAAAGGACTTGTTTTAACAACCTTACCAAATTCAATTTCTTCAGATGATGCTTGTTGTTGTTCAGTTGCAACATTAAAGCCGGCATTTTGTAAATTGGCAATTGCTTCTTCAACAGTTTGATTAGTTACATCAGGAATAAAAATTTCTTTATTTGTTGTCATTGCAGGAACTAAAACAACAATAGTTGTAATAGCTACTACTAAAAAAGTAAAGATAGACGCTAGGATAATTAACAATTTATTGTCCTTTTTTAAGTCATTTTGGGTAATTTGATGAGCAATAATTTCTTCAGCAGGTTCTTTATTTTTTTCTTCTTTTTTCTTTTCTTCTATTTTAGCATTTTTTAGTGCCTTAGTAATTTTAGTTTCATCAATATTTTCAGGATATGGTAATTCAATTTTTGGTTCATGTATTCTTGATTCATCTAAACAAGTCATTAAATCATTATGCATTTCTCTAGCATCTACATAGCGATTTTTAGGGTTTTTAGCAGTTGCTTTAATAATAATATTTTCAATACTTTGCGGAATGTTTGGTAATTCTTCTTTGATTGAAGGAAGTGGTTCTTTTAAATGTTTTAAAGCAATTTCAACAGCATTATCGCCTTTGTATGGTAATTTACCCGCTAAAAGTTCATACATTACAATGCCCATTGAATATATATCACTTTGGAGAGAAGAACCTTTACCACTAGCTTGTTCTGGCGGAAGATAATGGACACTGCCCATTACGGAATTTGTTTGAGTTAATTGTGTGGCATTCATGGCCATTGAAATACCAAAATCAGTTATTTTAACAAGACCATTTTCCAAAATCATAATATTTTGCGGTTTAATGTCCCGATGAATAATATATGAATCATGAGCAACACTCATTCCATCGGTAATTTGAAGCATGATATCTACAACTTCGCTGACTGTTAATTTGCCACGTTTTTTAATTAATTCTTTCAGATGTTTTCCTTCTATATATTCCATTACAATGTAATATAAACCATGGTCTTCGCCAACATCATATACCTCAACAATGTTAGGATGAGATAAACTACTGGCAGAAAGAGCTTCCCGTTGAAAACGACGGACAAACTTTTCATCTCCTGATAAATCACCTCTTAAGACTTTGACAGCGACATCTCTATCTAAGATAGTATCATAAGCAAGGTAGACATTTGCCATACCACCTTCGCCAATTGATTTTATAATTTGATAACGGTCAGATATTTTTTGACCTTTCATTATCATGATTCCCACCCACTTTTCATCTCTAAGTATGCGATAGAAATATTATCGGTTCCTCCTCGCATATTACATTTTCTGATTAATTTTTTAACCATTTCTTCAATGCTAATATCTTCATTTAAAACTTTTTCTATTTGTTCAACGGTTAACATATTCGTAAGACCATCGCTACATAATAAAATACCATCAACTTCAGTATCAACATCCATCATATCTAATTCACATTTTTCACTGGCTCCTAAGGCTTTCATTAAAACATTTTTTTTCGGATGATTTTTAGCTTCATCAGCGGTTAAATTACCTGATTCAACTAAGAGATTTACCAAGGTATGGTCTTTGGTCATTTTATGCAATTTACCATTTTTTAGAACAAAGCCTGAAGAGTCCCCAATATTGCCAAAAATAAGATAATCTTTAGTCAACAAAGCTAGCACTAAAGTTGTTCCTAAGCCTTTGGAATCTTCATGAGTTTGCGCATATTCTAAGATTGATTGATTGATTTCACTAACATTATCGTTTAACCAATTTGCGGCATCCATTTTAGAACCAATACTAGACATATTTTTAAATCTAGTTCCTAAATGAGTTACAGCAAGACTTGAAGCAATTTCACCTGCTCTATGTCCGCCCATACCGTCAGCAACAATTAATAAAAATTCGCCATTATTATTTTTAATAATAGTTACTGAATCTTCATTATGACTTCTAACTTTACCAGCATCTGTTAAATAAAATGATTTCATGTTACACCTCTTTGCTTCGTAATTGACCACAAGCAGCACTTATATTTTGGCCAAACTCTTTTCTTATTGTGACATTTAGATGTTCTTTTTTTAAAGTATCATAGAAATTCATTATTCTTTTTTGACTACTTTTTTTAAATTCTAAATGATTAGTTTCATTGTATGGAATCAAATTCACATAGACTTTTAAGCCTCTTAAGAGATTAGCTAACTCTCTAGCGCATTCTTGTGTATCATTTTCCTTATTAAGCATAACATATTCTATCGTCACTCGTCTATTGGTAACTTTAATATATTCTTGTAAAGTCCTAATTAATTCTGAAATATTATACATTTTGTTGACAGGCATTAAGCGATTTCTTAATTCATCATTAGGAGCATGTAAGCTAATTGCCAAATTAATTTGCAAAGGAAAATGACTTAATTCTCTAATTTTAGGTAACAAACCACATGTTGAAATTGTTATATGACGAGCCCCGATGGCTAAGCCTTTGGGATGATTGATAATTTGAACAAAAGACATGACATTTTCGTAATTATCTAAAGGTTCACCAATACCCATAACAACTACAGAAGAAATTCGTTCTTTTATTAAAGATTCTATTTTTAAAATTTGTAAAACCATTTCTTCAGTTTTTAAATTCCTAATTTTTTTTAATCTTCCTGATTCACAAAAAGCACAGCCCATATTGCAACCAACTTGACTAGATACACAGACACTTAAACCATAATCATGACGCATTAAAACAGCTTCAATATGTTCTTTATCAGACAATTCAAATAAATATTTAGTAGTTAAATTATCTTTTTCTTCCTTTTTTAAAATAATTTGTTCAAAAGTAAAATCTTTTTTTAATTGTTCTCTTAATTCTTTTTTTAAATTTGAACATTCAGCAAAAGAAGAAACTTTTTTTTGATAAAGCCATTCAAAAAGTTGTGTAGCTTTAAATTTTTTCTCACCAATATTTAAAAAATATTGTTCTAAATCATTAAATGTTTGACTATATATATTTTTCATCTAACACTCACCCATTTTATTAAAATATCTATTTGATAATAGTAAGCTATTGTTAATAAAACAATAATAAAAAGATAAATAAGAATAACACTGCTACCATATTTTAAAATGATTTGTTTTTTTTCTTGTTTAGTTAATGGAACTAATTTGCTATTTTTATTTTGAATTGTTCTCCAAATGATACCTATAATTAATAATAATACTAAAAAGTAAATTGGATAATAAGTAAAAATGAAAATGCCAAGGGAATCAAGAGATAATAATGAAATATTTTGAGAACTCCAAATAGCCATCATTGCTTGAGAAATTAGAAAAGAAATTATTGAGGTAAAAAAGATAAACCAATTTTTATTTTCTTTAGTATTTATAGCTTTTATAAGAAAGAAAATTTCTAAAATAATAAATATAAGAAGCATTATGAGCATTGGAACCACCTATCTAATTTCAGATTTTAAAAGTTTATTTTTATCTACTCCATTTAAATAACTTTTGATGTCCATTATCTGTTTGCCAAATGGTTTTATTTTTAATAAAGAAATAAAGCCATCTTGACAAGTAATTTTAAAAGTATCTTTGGTTACTTCAGATATTAGACCAGCTTGTTTTACTTGTCCGGGAATAAATTTTGCTTCTAAAACTTTATATTCTTGATTATTTAAGAGAAAATATGCCAATGGCCAGGAATTTAAACCACGAATTTGATTTATGATTGATATTCCATCTTTTTGGAAATCAAGATGTTCCTGTTCTCTAGTAATATTATAACCATAAGTGGCTTCTTTGGCAATTTGTTTTGTGCGAGAATTAGTTTTATTAATAATACTTGGAAGAGTTTCTTTTAGTAAATCTGCACCCATGATACTTAAAATAGTATGAAGTGTTTCAGTCGTATCTGTATCTAAAATTTGATATTTTTTAGAAGCAATGATGTCACCTGTATCCATATTTTCGTCCATATACATAATTGTAATGCCTGTTTCTTTCTCGCCATTTATTAAACACCAATGAATAGGCGCGCCTCCCCGATATTTAGGGAGTAATGAAGCATGGACATTGATGCAGCCTAAAGGAGGATAATTTAGTAATTCTTGCGGTAACTTTTGACCATATGCGCAGGTAATAATAATATCACAAGGAGTATTTAAAATTTTGGTATAATCTTTTTTTAAATTATCTGGTTGAAAAACTGCTAAATTATTTTCTAGAGCATATTGCTTGACTGGTGAAGGTGTGATAACTTTTTTCCTTCCAACTAATTTATCTGGCTGGGTAATTACTTTTACCACAGTTGTGTTTTCGTTTAACATTTTTAAAATTGGGACAGCAAATGTTGGCGTACCCATAAAAATTACTTTTAATTCTTTCATTTTTTTTAAATAACAATTTGTAATTTTTTTAATAAATTTAATTACTTAAAACATATGGCGAAGAACTACTTCCTGCTCCACCGGTTATTTTGACGGATGATTTTAAGTAAACAACCGGTCTTATTGATAAAGATAAATTGGCATAGTAATTATATACATTGTTGCTCATATCTTTACTATAAATAGTATTACTATCAGAAGAATTTGCTATTAACAAAAATTCTGTTTTTTCAGTTATAAGCCAATTATTGCTTGAACAATTATTGGTATTATAAGCACTTAAACTAGTTTTTAAACAGCTATCGCGAACAGTTTTTCCTACGGCATAGCCATAGTCACTAGGATACATTAAGCCCACTTTACCTTGCCAGAATATTGTACTTGGACTTGCACCTCCACCTAGTATTTCATGTTCTGCTATGTAATATAATTTAGCTGAATTAGTCATGCTGCTTATTCCACCTAAATTCCAAACAGCATCAGATACTAAATTAGATTGGGCTTCACTTCGAGCTTGCAAAGTTGTATTTAAACTGGCTGGTCTTGTCCAATTATTAGAATTTGCACTATCCCATTGCAAATTATCGATACTAGTAGTCCGAATTAATTTCAACCTACTTTCACCTTTACCATCTAAAGTTGATTTAATATTGTTCATTACCCCTATTATTCGCCATGATTCTCCATTAAATGTCACATAGTTACTAGGACTCGCTCCAATATATCGAATATTATTATCATAGGTATGGTCATAGGCTAAATTAGTTGTATCACTTTTAGCAAGAGTTGCTATTTTACAGGCTGCACTGGTACTTCCTGTTTCATTACATATTTTAGTATCTACTTTAGTGAAATATAGAGAGCATCTGGTTTTTGCTTTGGTTAAATTTTTAACCTTTGGTGCCCATTCTCTATAGTCCCATTCTACTTCAGCTTCATTATCACATATAGCTTTCTCAAAGGTTAGATTTTCAGAATTATCTTCTTTAGGAATATCTTCTAACCAGGTATTTCCATTATAATAAGCAAAATAAACATCACTATGACCATAGTAATTTACTTTACCATTCACAAATTCAAAACTTTTATTGACTTGGT